>CANRMO010000028.1 GCA_947631755.1 uncultured Lachnospiraceae bacterium
TCCGGGCAGAATAAAGCTCTACTTCATCATTGACTCCGGAAATTCCCTCATCATCATCTTTGGCGGCAATAATCCCTGCCACACTTGTACCATGACCACTGCTGTCTTCGTACAAAGCAGATATGTTTTCATCATCAGGTATAAAATTTTTCCTCTCCTTCACTTCCACATCATCAATAAAGTCAATACCGGAATCAATAATTGCGACCTTTACTTTATTCTTGCCTGTGGATACCATTTCTGCCTGATCGGCATTAACCATCTGCATATTCCATTCGGCATCATTCTTTTTTATTTCTTTATGCTCACGTTCAACACTATATATGTCGGAACCGGTAACAGTGACATCTTTCTCAACAACAGAGGTTAATGGGTCCTGAGATAAGTGTCTGGCTTCTGCATCTGTCAATTCTGCAGTGAGAATAGTATCTGCTGCGTTATTATCCGAAAGATCATATTTTTGTTCTAATGCTGCAGTATCTTTCGTTGAATTAGTTAAGATCACATAACTCTGTTCCGATACAGTTGTTTTGCAATTAGCTGTTCCATTTGTATAGAGACCGGAGATTAAAAGTCCTGCTGCCAGTGTCATGCCTATGATTTTGTGTGTCCTCATTTGATTATCCTCCCTATTTATGGTATTTGCTTTTACACTTGTTTAACCTTTGTTTTTTCACAAACTTTTGCAGTTCCTGAGGTTCTTTTTCTTCGTAGAAAAGCCCTCTGCAAGCACCAGCCGCAACTGGCGCGATAATAGAAACAAAATTTTTAATAAGATTACCTGGTTGTGTGTTTTTGATAGTCATCATTATCCTCCTTTGTTTTTTTGTTAAGGCTGCCTTTATGATTTTGAGTTTATCACACAAAATGATAATACTCAAAAAAATGGGATGAAAGGCTAAAAATATAAGATAAGTGGTTGCATGGTTTAATCTTATGACCGTTAATCCTCGTTTTTTAACCATTCGTCCTGCTTTTACAATTCTCTTTGTTTTTGTGGTAAGATTAAAATGATCAATAGAATACATAAGAAGTAGGGAGATTTATATGTTTTTAGTAGAATATATAAGCGAAAAAATTGTTCGATATTTATTAAACGGATCATATATACCAGAAAAACTTTCATCTGTTTATAAATATTGTATTGATTATGTTTTGGAATTAGTTACTTTTTTTCTAGCGTTAGAGGTAATAAGCATTTTTCTGGGTAATGTGTGTATTGGTGCTATTTTTTTTCTTATCGTTGTTCCATTAAGAAGCGTGTGTGGAGGAATTCATGCTCCGTCAAGGTGGCTATGTACTTTTTGCTCATATCTATGCTTTTTTGTTACAGTTTTTCTTTTATGGTATTTACAGGATATGCCGAATCCATTTTGGAAGATACTGTTTATAATAGATAATTTGTTCCTATATTTAGTTCCTTCTGTAACACACCAAAACAGATGTTTCGACCAAATGCAAAAAAGGAAACAAAAAAGACTTAGATTTATATTTCTTACAATAGAAATATTATTTTTTATCGTTTCATCTATATTACAGATAAAATTTTATTATGAAATGATTACATTATGTGTTACTATAGTAGTGATAAATATGTTATTATCAATCGCAGTAACATATTTTAAAGGGGGATATTCTTTTGATTTTTAATATAGCGATATGTGACGATGATCCAAAAGATATTGAGACATTACAGACTCATTTACAAAAGATCAGCATGGAACTGGATATTGATTTTAATATCACAATTTATAATAGTAGTAAAAATTTACTGAAAGAATATACTGCTCCTGGTTTATATCATCTTCTGTTCCTGGATGTAGAGATGCCTTTTATGGATGGTATTGAACTGGCGAAGAAGATACGGGCTCTCCCTGACAGATCTGTACGAATCATATTTGTAAGCAGCTATCCACGATATATGAAAGAAAGTTTTGATGTTCAGGCATTTCAGTATCTAACCAAACCATACTCCTATGAAGAACTGCGGAAGATTATAATTCAGATTGTACAGGATTATGAGAATTCACAAGTGACAAAATTACTTGTGCATACAGACTTTTCTGAGGAACTGGTAAACTTAAGTGAGATTATTTCTGTAAAAAGCCTTAATTCAAAGAAAAAATTATTACTGGTATCAATGGAGAAGAAAGAAATTGAGGTGGCAGGTCTGATCGGGGACTGGGAGAAGGAGCTGGCGAATGAAGGCTTTGTAAGTCCCTGCCGGGGGATTCTGATCAACATCCGGCACTTACATTACTTTAAGGGAAGTGAACTTGTTATGAGTGATGGCAGCGTCATTCCTCTCAGCCGGAGAAAAGAGAAAACTATACGAAACTTATTCAATAAAAATTTGCTTGTCGTTTCCATGAAACGATAGCAGGAAAGGATTCTGACCATGATTTTTAATGGTATTTGTTTTCTGTTTGATGCTATTATCCTATCGCTGTACTTTAGAAAAATGCTGGGGCAGCGGAAAAAGCTTGTGAATGTATTTTTTTACATTTTTTTATTTGCAGCCAGTGAAGTCGTTTTGTTCCTTCTGTCTGCCTATTATAACAATATACATAACAGTAATCGTATGTATGTGACGATTTCGGTAAGTTTTATAACAACATTTTTTCTTAGTTTTCTTCATGACAGCAGTTTAAAACCCCGGCTGTTTGTATCAGTAACCTTTCAAGCATATGCAACAATTTCTGAAGTACTTGTTTTCTTGCTATTTTCCTGCTTTCCGAAAAATGTTTTTGAAAATCTGATGGCAGATGACATATATGGTACAGCCTGTTCCAAAATAGTGCTATTTATAATGATAAACATTACACTTCTTTTCTGGAGAAGGAAAGAAATCAATGCCTCACTGCAATATTCCCTACTGGTATTGATCATGCCCATTTTATCCATTATGCTTATGACGATCATTCCATTTCAAAATTCCGCAGGAACTGGTCAGGCAGTTGTAAGAGTAATTAGTATGGCAGGTGTATTATTTGCCAATGTGGCCAATTATTTTCTGCTGGAAAATGTCCTGAAAGTAAATGAACTGCAACAAGTTGAACGGCAGCAAAAAAAGCAGTTGGAATACCAGACCGCCAAATACCAGCAGATATCAACGGTGTACCGCAATTCCCGCAAACTGATCCATGATATGAAGAAGCATTTTTTCTTTATCAGCCACTGTGTTGAGAATAAGGAATATGACGCTGTTACCCCATATATCAATAATGCCATACAGGATATTGAGCAGTCTCACAATAAGGTAAACACAGGAAATCTGGTTATTGATGCTTTTGTCAGCAATCATATGACAATAGCAGAACAGGAGAATATAGAATTTTTGAGTGACATTCAAATATCTGTGAACCAGATAGAAATCAAAGATTATGATTTATCCGTTGTACTGGGTAATCTTCTTGATAATGCACTTTATGCCTGCCGCAAAGTAGAGACTCCTCTTCCCCGTCATATTTCCGTACAGATATTTACTACAAGTATGGAACTGGTTATTCATATATCAAATTCTGTTTCCCTGTCATACAGGGAAGCAGAGGAAGAGGAGGAAGATCTGTATCATGGTTTTGGAACGAAGAATGTAGAGTCTATTGTAAGGCGTTATATGGGAACATATACACATTACATCGAACAGGAAGAATATCATTGCATCGTTGCCATCCCCTATATCCATCACTCATAGACCGCCCTTGCTGTCTCCACTTTATTCATGCAGTACAGGTGTATTCCCTGGGCGCCGTGGGCCAGCAGCTCCTCCATCTGCCTCTTCGTGTACTCCAGCCCGGCCTTCTTTAAGTCCTCCGGACTGTCTTTATATTTTTCTATGGATTTCAACAGGCTCCCCGGAATCTCTGTCCCGGACATGCCAACGATATTTTTCACCTGTTTTGCCGAGGTGATCGGCATCAACCCGGGCATAACCGGAATCCCGATCCCAACCTCACGGATCTTATCCAGAAACCGGTAGAATTTCTCATTGTCATAAAAGAGCTGCGTGATCAGAAAATCCACACCCTGATCCACTTTGATCTTCAGATTGGCCACATCCTCTTCCAGAGAGGATGCCTCCTGGTGCACTTCCGGGTAACACGCCCCGCCCAGGCTGAAATCAAAACTCTCTTTCACGTCTTTCACAAGATCCGAGGCGTGTTTATAATATCTCGCCTCAAACTGCTCCTCACTCATCCACACAGGCGGGTCGCCCCTGAGAGGCAGGAGGTTGCGGATCCCATTCCGGTACAGATTAGTCAGAAAATTTGTGAGAAACAGCTTATCCGGGATGGCTGCGCAGGTCAGGTGGGTCAGCGCCTCGATCTTGCACTGGTTCTGGATATAGGAGGCGATGGCGAATGAATTTTCCACCGTGTTGCCCCCCGCGCCATAGGTCACGCTGATAAAATTCGGGTGCAGCGTTTTGAACTGATCCAGCGCATCATATATAACAGACACATCCGCGTCTTTCTTCGGCGGAAAAACTTCCAGGGAGTAGACTGGCCTGTTTTTGTGGAATAAATCTTTAATCATTGGCTAAACCTCTTCCGTATTAATTTCGCCAGCGGCCGCTCAACCACATAAGTCATAAATGTTGCGACTGCCAGAGAGAGTACGATACACACGATAAAATACTGCCACTGCCACGCCGTGTCGCCCACCATATTTGGCGGGACGTCCCCCTCGTACCTGGGGATATGGAAATCCTTTAATTTAACCGAAATATACTGGTGCCAGATATATAAGTTAAAAGAAATCTCCGCCAAAAATCTCATCACAGCATTATCCCAGACCGCCCGGAACCATCTGGCCGACAGAACCGTGCTGACGGTAAATACAAGAAACACAAGAGACAGAAGATAGCGGTAATCCACCTGCCATTTTGTCTCCGATATATAGTTCATGCGGCTCTGGCACAAAATTTTATACAACCAGATGCAGGCCAGCGCAACGGCGGTAAAGAAAATGCCCTCCGCCCGGTTTCTTTTTCTGTCTTTTGTCATAGCAACATAGACGTATGCGCCAAGGATTCCATTTGCGTACACGCTGGCAAATGTAAATGTGTTATTGAGCCAATAAGACTGATCAATCACGGCAAAATTGTGCCCGATCAGCCAGCTGCTGACAAGCCCCACGAGAACCATGGCCCAGTACGTAATCATCGGATTCTTTTTAAAATATTTCACGATCAGCGGGAAGAGCAGGTAAAACTGCACTTCCACACCAACAGTCCACAGAACGCCGTTCAGGTGGGTCATCTGGGAAGCGGCCGGGAACCAGTTGTGTAAAAAGAAAATATGAGGAATGAGATCTCCGAACATCCCACCAATGTTTCCGTATTCCCCTGCTATAAGTGCGATCACAAGGGCAACTGCGACAGCTATGTAATAAGATGGAGCAATCCTCGCCACACGCTTTACATAAAAATCGGCTGTCCCCGCCGCCCTCTCCCCGTAAACCATCTCTCTTGCATATGGAAGAAACAGGCAGAACCCGGACAAAAGGATCATCATATCTACCATGATAGCGCCGTTGCGCGGCAGCCAGTCCAGATTGACGGGGCCTGCCACCGGCATGATCCACGACTGCTGCCAGAAGTGAAACCACACAACAATCAGTATTGCCACAGCCCGGATGCCATCCAGCACACCAATGTGGTGCAGCTCATATCCCCCCTGCGCCAAATTGCGCCGCACTGAACTGTGCTGGACTGAACTTTGATGCACTGAACTGTGCTGCACTGCATCGCGCCGGACTTCCCTTTCGGGCTCCGGTTTCACCGCTGATTTTACAGGCGGCTTTTCCTTTTTGTTTGCCTTCGCTTTTGGTTTTACCTTTTTCTCGTCCTTTGGCCGCTTTCCCCCAAAATCTTCATAAACCTCGCTCATTTCACTCAACCTCCATAACTATTTGTGTGCGCCGGGGCGCGGCTCACAAGTCCCCCCGGAAAAATTCCCGGTTACGCCAGAGCAGCTGTCACAATCGCCATGGAATAGACCTCAGATGCATTACAGCCTCTGGACAAATCGTTGATAGGCGCATTGAGGCCGAGCATGATAGGCCCGTAAGCCTCAAACCCACCCAGACGCTGGGCGATCTTGTATCCGATATTTCCCGCATTGATGTCGGGGAAAATAAATGTATTCACCTGTCCCGCAACTTCATTTTCCGGACATTTTGTGCGGGCCACACGGGGCGAAACGGCGGCGTCAAACTGGATTTCCCCGGCAATCGGGAGATTTGGCATCTTCGCCTTAGTCTTCGCCGCTGCATTGCGCATTTTGTCCACATCTTCACCGCTGCCAGAGCCAAAGGTTGAGTAGCTGAGGAAACCAACTTTGGGATCGATGCCGAAAACCTTCGCGCACTCCACGCACTCTGTCGCAATCTCGACCAGTTCATCCTCTGTTGGTTTGATGTTGATCGCGCAGTCACCCATGGCGAGAACTGTATTTCCACCTGTCGCCGACTCTTTTACCAGAATATAGCAGGATGACACGATCTTGTTCTGCGGCCTTGTCTTTATGATTTGCAGTGCCGGTCTCACTGTGTCTGCCGTAGAATAAGTGGCGCCCCCCAGAAGAGCGTCCGCCTTGCCCATCTTTACCAGCATGGTGCCAAAATAATTTCCCTGCCTGCAGATCTCCTTTGCTTTCTCCACAGTCATTCCCTTATCTTTTCGTATCTCATACAGACATTCCGCCATCTCATCCAATTCCTCATAGTCCTCTGGATCGATGATATGCGCTCCCCGGATATTGAAACCGCTCTCCTCGGCAGACTTCGCGATCTCCTCCCTCTTTCCAAGCAGAATCGGCTCCAGAAAAGTACTGGCCAGAAGCCGGGAAGACGCCTCGAGGATCCGCGGGTCACTTCCCTCAGTAAACACGATCTTTTTAGGATTTTCTTTCAAAATACTGATTAATTTTCCAAACATAGCTCTCCTCCTGCATAATTCATTTTCTCTATCTATTATCATAACAATTTTCGGAAAATTTACAAGAGGAAAGTTGCTAAATTTTTATTCACAGATTTTTTATTCGCAGGATTTTTATTCTCAGGATTTTTATTCTCAGAATTTCTATTCTGTATCACCATTCTCCAGAAAAAACATCGCAACATTTTCACAGTGGTCCGCCACCCTCTCAAAGTTGATGGACAGCTCATTGATAAAAATCCCAATCTCCGGCGCACATTTCTCCTTTTTTATGCGCTTCATATTCTGTTTCTTTACCTCTTTATTGGTGCGGTCAATCTGATCCTCCATTCCCTCGATCTGCCGGGCGGCAGCGAGATCCCCGCTCACAAAAAAGCTGACAGTGACCTCCAGGATCCGCTGGACCTGGTCCATGTATCCCTCCATCTCTTCCACTGTCTTTTTAGGCCACTCCGCACGGCTCTTTGCGATCTTCTTTGCCTGATTCATAATATTGCAGGCGTGGTCCGCTATTCTCTCAAAATCGCGGATACAGTACAGCAGCAGGCTCACTCTCTGGCTGTCCTGCTCCAGCAGGATATGAGCGCTGATCTTACGGAGATATTCCGTAATCTGTTCCTCGTACTGATCGATCAGTTTCTCGGTCTTTTCCAGTTTGATATGATTTTTCTCCCGGTAATCGCCGACGCTCTTCATGGCAAGGGACATATTTTTCTTTGTCAGTTCTGCCATCTCATCCGCCGACCGCTTACACTGCTCGAGCGCCAGTGCCGGGGTGTCCAGAAAACGCACGTCCAGATTCGCAAACATCCTTTTTTCTTTCTGTTCCTCCCTCTCCCTCTCGTCCTCGCGCACAGTGAGCAGCGACAATTTTTCCAGCCCTTTTGAAAAGGGGAGCAGGATAACGGTAGCGCCGATATTAAAACAGCTGTGGATAAAAGCAATGCCAACAGCCCCGGCCGGCTGCCCCATAAACGAAAAATGCAGGATGGCATTGAGGCCGTAAAATACCAGCATAAATACTGTTGTGCCAATAATATTGAAATACAGGTGCACTAAAGCCGCTCTCCGGGCATTGCGGCTGGCGCCCACGGAAGAGAGCATTGCCGTCACACAGGTGCCGATATTCTGTCCCATGATAATCGGCAGTGCCGTGGCATAGGGAAGGCTCCCTGTGGCGCAGAGCGCCTGCAGGATACCGACAGACGCAGAAGAGCTCTGGATCACAGCAGTCAGCAGCAAACCGGCCAGCATGCCGAGAAACGGATGGGAGAACGCAGTCAGGATACCAGTAAATTCCGGCACATCGGCAAGCGGCTCAACTGCACCGCTCATTGTCTCCATGCCGAACATAAGGACGGCAAAGCCGATCAGTATACTGCCGGTATCTCTTCTCTTCTCCGATTTTGCCGCCATAATCAGTATGATGCCGATAAGTGCCAGCACAGGCGTGAAAGACGAGGGTTTCAGCAGCCGGACAAACAGATTACTGCTCTCAATTCCCGTCAGGCTGAGCAGCCAGGACGTCACCGTCGTACCGATATTGGCACCCATGATCACACCTACCGCCTGGCCCAGTTTCATGATGCCGGAATTGACAAAACCGACCACTGTCACGGTCGTAGCCGAGGAGGACTGGATCACAGCAGTCACAGCCGCCCCAAGAAGCACCGCTTTTATGCGGTTGTCCGTCAGACGCTCAAGAACTCTCTCCAGACGCCCCCCCGACAGGCGGGTCAGGCCATCCCCCATAACATTCATCCCATATAAAAAAAATGCCAGTCCCCCGACCAGTGTCAGGGCATTAAAAATCATCTCTGATACACTCATACACAATCCTCCATCCGCATTCATTCCCCTGCTTTACTTTCTTTTTCTCAAAATATAAGATAACACAGTCAAGTAAAGACCAGAAATGATTGATGTAAAATTTATGTAAAATATACGTGTATCAGAGATGAATCCTGACATTATTTCCCGTATGCCCTGGCCAGCGCGCGGAACGCGGGCAGTGAATTCTCGATCTGCTCTGTGCTGACACAGTATGAGATGCGCACAAACCCCGGCGCGCCGAAACTGTCCGCCGGAACGAGCAGCAGTTCAAATTCCTTTGCCCTCTCAGAAAACGCCCCTGCGTCCTCTTCCAGCGCCTCCACAAAGAGGTAGAACGCGCCATCCGGCTTAACACAGTGATAACCGTACTCCGTCAGCGCTTTTAACAGGATATCTCTGTTTTTTTTGTAAACTGAGACATCCGCCACCTGGCCCTGGCACCGTTTCACCACCTGCTGGAACAGGCTGGGCGCGCACACATACCCCAGCGCCCGCCCCGCGCCGCATATGGCCGCATAAATCTTTCTCCACTCCACCGCCCTGTCCGACACAGCGATATAGCCGATCCGCTCACCCGGCAGCGACAGCGACTTGCTATAAGAATAGCATACCAAAGTATTGTCATAATAATTCATCAGATATGGCACTTTCACATCCCCGTACACAAGCTCCCGATAAGGTTCGTCCGAGATCAGAAAAATCGGGTGTCCGTACTCTCTCTGTTTTTCCTCCAGGATCCGGCACACATTCTGAATCCCCTCCTCCGTGATCACCACGCCCGACGGATTATTCGGAGAATTGAGGATAATCCCTTTCGTGTGCTCTGTGACCGCGGCCTCAAAAGCCTTTTCATCGATCTGAAAATCTCTCCGGTCACAGTCCACTGTGACAAATTTCGACCCGGTATTCTCGACAAACACACGGTATTCCGGAAAAAACGGAGCAAACGTGATGAACTCATCCCCCTCCTCTGCCAGTGCTTTAAGAGAGATCGACAGGGAGGCCGCCGCCCCCACTGTGATGTAAAGACTGTCCGCCGTCAGCGTTGTCCCGTGCTGCCCATTGATATAGGCGGCAATGGCTTCCCGGAGTCCTGCGTCCCCCTGGGCAGACGTGTAGCCGTGGAGCAGAATCTCATCCTCATTTTCCAAAAGATCCATGGCGGCTTCCTTTACGCATGCCGGAGCCGGCACACTCGGATTCCCCAGGCTGAAATCAAAAACTTTATCCTCTCCGATCTCTGCCTTCCTCTTTCTCCCAAATTCAAATAAATCTCTTATCACGGAACGATTTGTCCCGAGTTCCAACATCTTTTCTGATAGCATAATACCCTCCATTTTTTCTCTTATATTCATTCTTCCCGCACATCGAACGCAATCCTGTAGGCATGGTTCAGCGGCCCGCTTCCCTTCCCGAGATCCATCCCGTCCGCCAGTGCACCGGAAATATACTCTTTGGCCAGCCGCACAGCCTCCGCCACCGTCTCCCCCCTTGCCAGATAGGAGGCAATCGCACTGGACAGCGTACAGCCAGTGCCGTGTGTATTTGGGTTGTCGATCCTTCGCCCGTAAAACCATCTCGGACCGCCGCTGTCATAGAGAAGATCATTGGCGTCATTCATGCTGTGGCCGCCCTTGCAGAGCACAGCACAGTGATACTGCCTGTAAATCTTTTCCGCCGCCTCCTGCATATCCTCCGGGGAACAAATTTCCATGTCCGCCAGCACTTCTGCCTCCGGTATGTTCGGCGTGACCAGCGCCGCCAGGGGGAGCAATTTCTCCTTCATGTCAGACACTGCCTCTCCCCTCGTAAGCGAAGCCCCGCTTGTCGCCACCATCACCGGGTCAACCACGATATTCTCCGCCCGGTATCCTGCCAGTTTCTCCGCTATGACCGCAATCAGATCCACCGATGATACCATTCCAATCTTTACCGCGTCGGGCCGGATATCAGAAAAGACCGCATCTAGCTGCTCTGCGAGAAATTCCGGCGGCACTTCCATAATATCTGTAACCCCCGTAGTGTTCTGCGCTGTCAGGGCCGTGACCGCACTCATGGCATATACTCCGTTTGTGATCATTGTCTTAATATCCGCCTGGATCCCCGCCCCGCCGCTGCAGTCGCTCCCGGCTATTGTAAGCACAGTCTTTATCTCCCTCATTCTGATCCTCCCCGCTCTGCAAAATTAAGTTTAAAAGGCGCGGGTTTTTCGCCCCGCACCTTTTTCTTTTTCAATATTTTTCCCCGCTGTGGAGCAATGGATATCGGTTGGCCGGATTGCCGTACACAACTTTGTCGATCAGCAGGTATAGAGCGCCGGCTCCCACAAAATCCAAAAATGAGTGCTGTTTCAGCGCCATTGTAGAAATACAGATCAGCACACAGACGACAAGGGACGCTATCCGGATCCCTTTTTTGTCCCTCAGTGCGCGACAGCGCCACAGCGCCATGTGCACAGCGAAAGAATTGTAGCAGTGTACGCTCGGGAATACGTTTGTGCTTGTATCTGTGGAATAGAGATGCGCCACCAGCCGGGTAAATATATTATTATTCTCAAAAACTTCCGGCCGCATAGACTGGGCGTTCGGAAATACAGTACAAATGATCAGAGAGGCCGTCATCCCCATGATCAGAGCTGCCGCGCACCGGAAAAAGTCTTCTTCGTATTTCGGCTGCAGCGCAAGAAATACCACACTGGCAGACACATATAAAAACCAAAAGAGATACGGAACGATAAAGTATTCGCAGAACGGAATCCAGTCATCTACCACACAGTGCATATAATTGAACTCAACCGCAGTCCGTTTCTCCAGTGCGGTAAACCACAAAAAGTAAAAGGGAACATAACAAAAAGCCAGTGCGTATCTATGCCTCACCACGAAAATGCGGATTTTCTCAATCATCTTTTAATCTTCCTCCCCTATATTTGTCTCAAAAACGGTATAAATAACTATGTTTCTCATCTGAACTGCATCTTTCATGGACACAATGCATGTGCCGCTGTTGTAAAGAATAACAGATAACATGGTATAATGTCAAGAGAATTAGCAGACAGGATGCCACAAAATCGCATTTGCTTGAAAAAATTGCCACTTATGTTATACTTTATTATATCATTTTGCAGTTCCTATATTTTCTGAAAAACCGGAGGTATCACAGATGGATAACCGCAATTTTACCCTTTTGACAGATTTCTACGAAATCACTATGATGCAGGGATATTTTAAAAATAATGCAAACGAACCAGTCGTTTTTGACATGTTTTACCGCCAGAACCCCGATGACGGCGGCTACGCAGTCTGCGCCGGGCTGGCACAGGTGATTGACTATATCAAAAGCCTTCACTTTGACTACGATGACATTGACTATCTGAGAGGGCTGAATGTTTTTGAGGAAGACTTTTTAGATTATCTCGCGAGCTTCCACTTTACAGGAGATATTTACGCCATCCCGGAGGGCACGGTCGTCTTCCCGATGGAGCCGCTCGTAAAGGTGGTCGCCCCAGTCATGGAAGCGCAGCTGATCGAGACGGCTCTCCTTAATCTCATCAACCACCAGTCCCTGATCGCCACAAAGGCGAGCCGCGTCTGCTACGCGGCCCGGGGAGGCGCCGTCATGGAATTTGGACTCCGCCGCGCCCAGGGGCCGGACGCGGGGACATTCGGGGCAAGAGCCGCGGTCATCGGAGGCTGTATCGGCACGAGCAATGTCATCTGCGCAAAAGACTACG
Source organism: uncultured Lachnospiraceae bacterium (assembly GCA_947631755.1). Taxonomy (GTDB): domain Bacteria; phylum Bacillota; class Clostridia; order Lachnospirales; family Lachnospiraceae; genus Eubacterium_F. The sequence continues at coordinate 12,504 of CANRMO010000028.1, forward strand.
GTATCCCGCCGCTGGGAACCCACGCTCACAGCTGGATCATGAGTTTTGGCGACGAGCTGACCGCTTTCCGCAAATATGCAGAGCTCTATCCGCAAAATACTACACTGCTCGTGGACACATACGATACACTGCACTCCGGCGTGCCCCATGCGATCCAGGTCTTCTCAGAGCTGCGGGAAAAAAATAAGATGCCGGAGAACTATGGCATACGGCTGGACAGCGGCGATCTGGCCTACCTCTCTAAAAAGGCGAGGAAAATGCTGGACGACGCCGGGTTCCAGGAGGCAGCGATCTGCGCCTCCAGTGATCTGGACGAATATCTGATCGACTCCCTTTTATCCCAGGGGGCGCGGATTGACTCCTGGGGCGTCGGCACAAATCTGATCACCTCCCGGACTACCCCGGCTTTCGGCGGCGTATACAAACTGGCTGCCGTGGAAGGGACAGACGGCACAATGACGCCAAAGATCAAGCTCTCCGAAAACCCTGTCAAGATCACAAATCCCGGCAACAAAACGGTTTACCGCATCTATGACAGAGAGACCGGAAAGATCCGCGCCGATTATATAACACTGGCAGAGGAAACATTCGATGAAGAAAAAGATCTGCTGCTTTTTGACCCGGTCGCTACCTGGAAAAAGACCAGGCTGGCGGGCGGCAGCTATAAAATGAAAGAAATCCTGATCCCCATCTTCCAGAATGGCCAGTGCGTCTATGAGACACCGGACGTCATGGAGATCCAGGCATACTGCAAAGAACAGATGGACACGCTCTGGGAGGAGAGCAGGCGTCTTGTCAATCCCCAGGCCGTCTATGTGGATCTGTCGGACCGCCTGTACGAGATGAAAAGAAATCTTCTGGACAATTTCAAATATTAAGAACAGGGCGTCAGAATACCGGTTTCTGACGCCCTGTTACAATCAGTTAAATCCATATATTTTCTGGGACAGAGAATACCCCCAGACGACGATCTTTCTCCCGGCCCGGTTCCGTATCTGCATCGGTTTACTCAGCGCCATATGATGAACCATGCGGTACATCCCCATATTTGTGGATTTCAGATAATCCCACAATTCCGTCCGCTTGGCGAGGCTCTCCTCTGTCCCCTCTTTGATCAGAAAGACAGAGCTGATCGTCATCATCATCGTGAGATATTTTACCATGTAATTCCTCAGTTTTTTATTGCGGATCTTCGTCAGATCGTAGGCATCAATCATCAATTTGTTCACCTTGAGCTGCTGGTCAATGCGCTGGATCATTATTTTTTCATTCACCGACTGATCCTCCCTGCCGATAAAATAGCGGTACAGATCGGCATTGACATAGTACATCGTCTTCACAAAGGGAAGCGGAGTGTACACAAAAATATTATCCACATAAAACGTGTGCTCCGGCAGCTCCAGCTCACAGTCCCTGAGAAGTTTTGTCCGGTAAATAACAGAGTGCATCAATATATTCTGGCTCATCCGAAAACGTTTCACATCACTCCAGCCAAACACTTTATCCTCAGGAAACACACCGTCATAGGAAATCACTTTGTGTTTGTGGAGGCTCGGTTTCTCATACACATAATTAGCCAGCAGCATATCAACCCCGTTGCCCTCCTGGACAAACCCACGCAACACCTCAATCACTCTCAAAAGCGCCGCGCGGTCCAGCCAGTCATCACTGTCCAGCACCTTATAATAAATCCCGTTCGCATTGGCAAGCGCCATATTGACCGCGCTGCCGTGTCCGCCGTTCTTCTGGTGGATTGCCCGCACGATCGAGGGGTGTTCTGCCGCAAGGCGGTCTGCTATCTTCCCGGTATCATCTTTCGATCCGTCATCAACCAGAATGATCTCTACATCTTCTCCGCCCACCAGGGCCGTCTCAACCGCATGCTCCATATAATCCTGCGAATTATAACAGGGAATCCCAATTGTTAATAGCTTCATCTCCCTCATCCTTCCTTCCGTAATCCATATTTTCCATGATCTTTTTATTTATACCATTCCTTAAAACAGGAAAAATATTCACAAGCTGATCCTTTCCCATTTTAACAAAATCACCGGATAATATCCACCACTAATTTCAACGGTTCCGGTTTTTTCTCAGATACCGCATAGCAATTTCCCGCATATGACAGTGCCCGTTCCAGACGGTCTCCGGCAGATGTGTGGAATGTGGCCACCACGTCCCCTCTCTTCACCGGATCCCCCAGTTTTTTCTCCATTATGATCCCGGCACAAAAATCAATCCTGCTCTCCTTTGTCTCCCTTCCCGCCCCCAAAAGGCCGGCCGCGATCCCAAATCCCTCTGTGTCCATCCACGAGATATAACCGTCCGCTCCGGCTGTCAGTTCTCCCCGGACCGGGGCCGCCGCAAACTTCTCCGGGTTTTCAATAAAGGAGACATCTCCCCCCTGGCCCGCCACCATACATTTAAATTTCTCAAAGGCCGCGCCGTTTTCAAGAACTTCCTGCGCCCGCTCCCGGCCCTCCTCATAAGATATCTCTCTTTTCACATCCCCCATGGAGATCATCATGCCAGCCAGCGCGGTACAGACCTCCCTCAGATCCTCCGGTCCCTGCCCCTGCAGCGCGTGAATGGCCTCTATCACCTCAAGGTTGTTCCCGATGGCAGAGCCCAGCGGCTCATCCATACTCGTGATCATTGCCACTGTCTCTTTTCCCGCCGCTTTCCCGATAGCCACCATCTGTCCGGCGAGCTGGCGGGATTTCTCCAATTCCTTTATAAATGCGCCGCTGCCAGTAGTAACATCCAATAAGATCTTGTCACTGCCCGCCGCCAGCTTTTTGCTCATGATCGAGGAAGCGATGAGCGGAATACTCTCCACCGTCCCCGTCACATCCCGCAGCGCATAGAGTTTTTTGTCCGCCGGGGCCAGATTTCCAGTCTGCCCGATAACACTGATCCCATTTTCCCGCACAGCACGGAAAAACTCATCTTCCCCCAGCCCAATGCGGAAACCGGGGATAGACTCAAGCTTGTCCAGTGTGCCGCCTGTGAACCCAAGTCCTCTCCCGCTCATTTTTGCCACCGGAATGCCACAGGCCGCCACGACAGGGCCGACGATCAGCGTCGTCTTATCGCCCACTCCCCCGGTGGAATGTTTGTCTACTTTGATGCCGGGGATCCGGGACAGGTCCGCAATGTCCCCAGAATCTCTCATGGCGAGAGTCATAGCCGTCAGTTCAGCATCGCTCATCCCCCGGAAACAGATTGCCATCAACATGGCAGACATCTGATAATCCGGTATTTTCCCCGCTACATAATCCGCGACCATAGCGCGGATCTCCCCGGCCTCAAGTTCCAGTCCCTGGCGTTTTTTGTGGATCACATCAACAAATCTTCCTGTACTCATACTCTCCTCATTTCTGCTAGATCCGGCCCTACCTTGCCTTGCGGTTTATAAACTGGGGCCTGTATTTAGAATAAACAATTGTCTGATCACTATACAGACTGAAATATCCTGACATCAGAAAGCTGACACTGATCCCCAGAAGAAAATACGGCACACCGACATAATTAAACAACTCAAACGATATAAGAAGCGAAGCAATGGGGCAATTGGTCACACCGCAGAACACAGCAACCATCCCCACCGCACAGCACAGCGACGGTGACAGGCCGATCAACTGCCCGAACAGACATCCGAACGTGGCCCCGATGAAAAATGAGGGCACGATCTCCCCGCCCTTGAATCCGGAGCCAAGGGCAAGCGCCGTAAAGATAATTTTCCACATAAATGCCAGCGGCACGACATGGCCCTCCATGGCCCTCTCAATGACGGCGACACCGGCACCCATGTAATCCGATGTCCGCAAGATAA
>CANRMO010000029.1 GCA_947631755.1 uncultured Lachnospiraceae bacterium
TCTCTTTTGAGTGCGAGGAACAGGCGGGCATGCACATCCAGGAGGATCACTTTATCGCAGAGATCATTGATCCGGCTACAGGCGAGATTCTGCCGGAGGGGGAGACGGGTGAGCTGGTGTTTACCTGCATCACGAAAAAGGCATTTCCGCTCCTGCGCTACCGCACCAGGGATCTCTGTTTCCTGACGAGGAAGAAATGTTCCTGTGGGCGCACCCACATCCGGATGATGAAACCGAAAGGGAGAAGTGACGACATGATGATCGTCAAGGGTGTCAATGTGTGGCCGTCCCAGATTGAGACTGTGCTTTTGAACCAGGGATACCAGGCAAATTACCAGATTGTGGTAGACCGCATCGGAAACCACGACACGATCGAGGTCCAGGTTGAGCTGACGCCGGAGATGGCAGAGAATGGCACTGTTTCCGTGGCGGACAGGGAGAAGAAGATCGTCTCAGGACTGAAATCCATGCTCGGCATAAAAGTCGATGTCAAGGTGGTAGAGCCAAAGAGCATTACAAGGAGTGAGGGCAAGGCAGTCCGTGTCATCGATAAGAGGCATCTGTACCAGTGACAGCAGACAGATTATGAAAAAAATACAGATAGTGAGGGGCGGTATTTTCGAAATACCGCCCCGTGCCATATAAGAATATTTGAGGGTCACAGCCCGAGAAGCGCTGTGGCATTTTGGGAAAAGATCTGTTCTCTCTCCGAATCTGAGAGAGGCACCCGGCGAACACGGGAGACATATTTCTTTTGCGATTCCCAGGGGGAGTCTGTGGCAAACAGGATTTTGTCAGTCCCGTGTTTTCTCACAATGCGCAGGAAATCCTCATCCGATAAGTTGCAGGAGAGATACGGTTTTTCCTCCTGCCTCCCGGCCGGTGTGACCGGCCCGAGGGCGAAAGCAGTGTCAAGCCAGACCGGCGCCCCGGCGAGATCGCGCTCCACATCGTCCCAGCAGGCCCAGTTACCCATGTGGGCGAGCACGAATTTTGTGGGATGGAGTTCGTCGATAACATGTAAGATCTGGCCGACAGAGGCATAATTGTGGTCGTAGATCCCGATGTCGATGCCGGCGTGGGTCAGGACAATAAGCCCCAGGTCAGACGCACAGTCGATGATGCGCATCATTCGGATATCGTCGATATCCGTGTTCTGATATGCCGGGTGGATTTTGATCCCGGGAATCCCGTTCTGTTTCAGGCGGGACAGTTCTTTTTTGTAATTGCCGTAATCCGGGTGCATTCCCCCGAATGTAATGATGTGCTGTGCGGCCAGATTCTCTCTGTCTTCTATGAGGGCGCTGTTTACCTTCTCGACCTGGGCAGGATTGGTCATGACTGGGAGATTGACGGAAACATCTACAGAAGCCTCTTCCATAGATGCCACGAGGCCCTGGACAGAGCCGTCAGTGAAATATTTCGTGTGGGAGAGCCTGCTCAGTTTTTCTAACACTTTAGAAGAAATACCGGCTGGAAATGTGTGGACGTGAAAATCAATAATCATAAAAATGCCTCCTGCAGCTCTCAATTTATACATTTATTATGTTTCAATTTTACCTGATATATGATAGAATAAAATAAAAAGTTTGTCAATGGATACCAAAAAAGAAGGGAGTATTACCTATGCCTGTAACTGATCTACTGGAGAGAAATCATAAGTTATACAGCGACGAAGTTGCCCTGGTGGAGTTAAATCCACTGATGAAAGATACGAGGAAGACAACGTGGAAAGAATATGACCTGGTGCAGCAGACCTCCCATGTCCCTTACCGGAGGGAGATCACATGGAGTATATTTGACGAAAAGGCGAACCGTGTGGCCAACATGCTGCTGGGGCGGGGCATTCAGAAAGGAGACCGTGTGGCGATCCTGATGTTCAACTGCCTGGAATGGCTGCCCATCTATTTTGGGATCCTGAAGACCGGTGCCATCGCAGTGCCCTTTAATTTTCGCTTTTCATCGGAGGAGATCACATACTGCGCCAATCTGGCAGAGGTACAGGTCCTTTTTTTCGGGCCGGAATTTATCGGCCGGATTGAATCGATTGAAGAGGAGCTCAGCAAGGGGCGGCTTCTGATCTATGTGGGGGATGGCTGCCCGACTTTTGCGGAGAGCTATCGGGAGCTGGTGGCAGACTGTTCCAGCCAGCCACCCCTTGTCCGGCTGGAGGATGAAGATGACGCCGCTATCTATTTTTCCTCCGGGACAACAGGGTTTCCGAAGGCGATTCTGCACAACCATGAGAGTCTTCTCCAGGCGGCGCAGATGGAGCAGAGACATCACCTCACAGGCAGGGACGATGTGTTTCTCTGTATTCCGCCCCTCTATCACACCGGGGCAAAGTTTCACTGGATGGGGAGTCTGTGCGCGGGAAGCAGGGCCGTCCTTCTAACCGGAACGACACCGGAGATCATTCTGGACGCCGTGTCAGAGGAGCACTGTACGATCGTGTGGCTTCTTGTTCCCTGGGCACAGGACATTCTCTCTGCTCTGGACAGGGGAGATGTCCGGCTGGAGGACTATCAGCTCGACCAGTGGCGGCTGATGCACATCGGCGCCCAGCCGGTGCCTCCTACGCTCATCAAACACTGGAAAGAGTATTTTCCGGACCATCTGTATGATACCAATTACGGGCTGTCTGAGTCGACGGGGCCGGGCTGTGTCCATCTGGGCATTGAGAACATACATAAAGTCGGGGCGATCGGGATACCGGGATATCGTTGGGAGTGTAAGATCGTGGATGAAAACGGCAATGAGCTGCCACAGGGGGAAGTCGGGGAACTCTGCGTGAAGGGGCCGGGCGTCATGACCTGTTATTACAATGACCCGAAAGCCACCGGGGAGACCCTGAAGGATGGCTGGCTTTTTACGGGAGACATGGCGAGGATGGATGAAGACGGTTTTTATTTTCTCGTTGACCGCAAAAAAGATGTTATTGTCAGTGGCGGCGAGAACATTTATCCTGTCCAGATCGAGAATTTTCTGAGTTCTTATGAGAAAGTCCAGGATGTGGCGGTCATCGGCCTGCCGGATGAGCGTCTCGGGGAGATCGCGGGGGCGATCATCTCGGTCAAAGAGGGGATGACGTGTACCGAGGAGGAAATCGAGGAGTTCTGTAAACAGTTTCCGCGCTACAAACGGCCCAAGAAGATCATATTTGCAGAGGTTCCGAGAAATGCCACCGGAAAGATTGAAAAGCCGGCCCTCCGCAAAAAATACGGCGCGGAACATCTTGTAGAGCGGCAGAACATGGGATGAGCGGCCCGGAAAGACAAAATGGTACTAAGCATGGAATATAAAAATATCACCCACACATTTGACCCGGTGTGGGATCCGGAGTGCCGGGTACTGATTCTGGGGACATTTCCCTCTGTCAAGTCGAGGGAAAATAATTTTTATTACGGGCACCCACAGAACCGGTTCTGGAAAGTGATTGCAGTGCTGACGGATTCACCGGTTCCGGAGACAATTGTAGAAAAGAAAGAGCTGCTTTTAAAAAACCACATTGCTGTGTGGGATGTGATTAAAAGCTGTACGATTACAGGCTCCAGCGACAGCTCGATCCGGGACGTCAGGACGAATGAGATCGGCAGTCTGCTGGCCGGGTCGGATATTTCTGTTATTTACGGAAATGGGGCAAAAGCCTGTGAGCTATATGATAAGCATATCCGGCCGGAGACGGGACGGGAAATTGTTAAGCTCCCCTCCACAAGCCCCGCCAATGCGGCATACCGCCTGGAGCGGCTGTGCAGTGAGTGGGAGGCCATAATGGCGTTTCTGAAGTGATGCTGCCGGGTGGGACCGGGTGCTGCCCGTCCGGCCAAAAGGAGGGATTCGCATGGCGGATGGAGAGATTACATTTACATATTCTGCAGTTGTGCCCAAAGACGGAAAACCTTATATTGCAGTGATATCTGAGAGAGAATAAAAGTGATATTATTGAGAGAGCCAAAGGGATCTCTGGTATCCGCCACTGGTTTGGAGGGTAATGTGTTTGAACTGATCAGTACAGATATGATGGAGGTATTTGGCCGCATACCCGGTGGACTGGTTCCCGGGCTGGCGGCTGTCATTCTTGTTCTCCTGATGGAGAAAATTTTCCGGCGTGAATTTCACATTTTGGCCGCCTGTCTCACCGGCTGTTTTGTGGTGTATCTGTATGTGATCGTACAGACTGCCTTTTTTTCGCGGGAACCCGGATCCCGGGTGGGAGGGATTGATCTCCGGATTCTGCCGGGGTGGAGAAACAACATATTTGTCTGCGTCTATGCAGTGGAGAATATTTTTATGTTTTTTCCTTTTGGGATGATTCTGCCGGCTCTGTGGAAACCCTGCCGGCGGCTCTCTGTCTGTATTTTGCTGGCGGCCCTGTTCAGTGCGGGGATCGAGGCCGCCCAGTATGTGACCGGGCGCGGTTACTGCCAGGCGGAGGATGTGCTGATGAATGCGCTGGGGGCCGCGGCGGGGTACGGTATCTTTCTCCTGCTGCGCCTTGCAAAAAATATTCTGTCCGGGAGAAAAGTAAAATTATAGGAAAGAACCACTTGAAGTATGGTAAAACCTTTTGTATAATTGATATTATGAATTGTGTTGCGATATGGAGGACTAGCATAAAATGTACACTGTGAGAACGCGTGGCAAAAAAAACAGGGGCGGTCGCTTTTTGGCGGCTGTTTTTGTAATGTGTACCGTGGTTCTGGTGATTTGCAGCACCGTATGCCGTGCGGGGGCCGCCACGCACGCGGGGAAAAAAGTGGTGCGGATTTCCTGTGGGGTCAATGAATTGCTGTCCTATGACGAAGACGGCGATGTGACCGGGTACTGCAAAGAGTATCTGGACGCACTGGAAAAGGTCAACAATTGGCAGTTTGAATACGTGAAGTCGAACTGGTCCCAGGCGGTGAAGATGCTGGAGACGGGGGAGCTTGATATCCTGTTTCCGACCACGATGATGGAAGAGCGTAAACAGACGATGGAATACTCGGCGATGATCGGCGGCTATATGGCGCCGGGGCTTTTTGTGAGGCAGGACAGCAACTACAGTTATGGGGATTATGCCAGCTTTAACGGGGCGAAGATCGCTGTGACAGAATCCTCTTCCAACAGCGGCGATCTGAAAGAATTTGCCGAGAAGCACAATTTTTCCTATGAGCCGGTTTATATTGATTCTATGCAGGAGAAGATTGAAGCGATGCAGGATGGCCGGGTAGATATGGTATTGTTCAGCGCGGCCAACCGTGTTCCGGACGCAAAGGTGGTATCCGTCCTTGAGGCCTACCCTTTTTATTATACAGTAAAGAAGGGGAATACAGATCTCCTTGCGGAACTGAACCAGGGGATGCAGCAGATTATGATCAGCCATCCGAGCCTTGTGGGGGAGCTGTTCCAGGGCTGTATTACGGGGGACAATACCCATCTTTTCGCCTTTTCGCCAGAAGAGCGCGCTGTCATTGAGAATAAGACAAAGATCACGGTTGGTTTTTATGAGCAGACAGAGCCTCTCGCCTATGTGGATTCTGATGGAAAATACGATGGTATTTATATTGAGATTGCAGAGAAGTTAAAGAGTGAGGCGGGATTGAATATAGAATTGTATCCCATCAGCAGGGACTACAACTGGAGCGATCTGATCCGGGACGGGACGATTGATTTTTATATGGGGGCTTCTGAGAGCATTTCCCAGAAAGATGCCGATTATTTTGTGACGGATTCTTTTACGGAATATAAGACGGTTTTTGTGACAGAACACGATTTCAAGATCCAGGAAAAAAAGAAGGTGAAATTGGCGCTCACATATGCCAGGGCGTATTGGGATGAGAATCTTCCGCCATATTACAGGGACGCGGAAGTCACTTATTATAAGACGGCCAGGGAATGTCTTCTCGCAGTGAAAAGAAAGAGTGCGGATGCAACTCTCTTAAATACTGTCGAGTTTAATTACCAGACAAAAAACCCAAGGTTCTCCTCACTGATCCAATGGGAGAATTACCGTTTTGACAGCGGCACAAGCCTGGTGGCTCTCAAAGACATCGACCCGGCCGTGTTCTCTGTCGTGAACAAATCGCTGGGAGCGCTGACAGAATCAGAAGTGAGCAATATCGTGAACAAGCACATCAATATGCCCTATGAGGAGAAAGATTTCTGGGATCACATCTATCCGGCGAGAATGATCCTGCTCTATCTGTTATTTGTGTTTGCCGTCTGTGTGGCTGCTATATTTCTCATACGCAGAGTGAGGAGGAAGCAAAATGCTTTCCTGCTTGTGAACCGGGAAAAAGAAAAACAGCAATTGAGGATCATGGCGGCACTCAGCCTGGATTATACCGTTATCTATTATGTAAATCTTGATACTGACCACTATTCCGTCGTTAAGAACCGGAGGGAAATATGGGACGTCTTCGACACGGCAGAGAGCGAACCGCGCATCTATTCACGGACGATCCAGGATTATATTGATGCGCGTGTCCTGCCAGAGTACCGGGAGGGGCTTGCGGACCAGATGGAGATTGGGGCAATCATCAGCCGCTTCAAAGAGGAAAAGAACTTTTCTATACGCTACCGGATAAACCCCAATGAGCGCGGGGAAGATTTCTTTGAGATGCACTGTGTGGATATCAGCACGGAAGAGGGCGAGCAGAGCATGGTGCTGGGAATCCGGTGTGTGGACAGTGCCGCCAGAGAAGAACTCGAACAGAAAAAGGTGCTGCGGGAGGCATTCGAGGCGGCAAACAAGGCAAATCATGCAAAATCGGATTTCCTGTCGAAAATGTCCCATGACATACGCACACCGATGAATGCGATCATTGGCATGACAGCGATTGCCAAGACGCACATTGACGATAAGGAGAGGGTGCAGGATGCCCTCGGCAAGATCACATCGGCCAGCCAGCATCTTCTTGGCCTCATAAATGAGGTGCTGGACATGAGCAAGATTGAGTCCGGCAAGATCTCTCTTACAGAAGAGGAGTTCAAATTGTCAGAACTGTTGAATAATCTGCTTGTCATGATCCAGCCTCAGATCAAGCAGCACGGGCACAATTTACAGGTGCGGGTTCTTGATATTGAGCATGAGGCTGTCATCGGGGACAGTCTGCGGATCCAGCAGATGTTTGTGAATATAATGGGGAATGCCATCAAATATACGCCCGATGGCGGGACGATCAGTCTGACGGTCAGAGAGAAACCAGTGCACAAGCTCCGCTCTGGCTGTTATGAATTTGTGGTTGAGGACAATGGCATCGGTATGTCAAAAGAGTTTTTGAAGCATATTTTTGAGCCATTTTCAAGAGTAGAAGATGTCAGAACCAGCAAGATCCAGGGGACGGGGCTGGGCATGGCCATCACCCAGAACATTGTCCGCATGATGAATGGGGACATTGAGGTGGAGAGCGAGGAGGGGAAAGGCTCTAAATTCACCATAACATTTTTCCTAAAACTGAGGGAGGAGGAATTTCCGCCCGAGGAGTTCAGCGGGCTTAATGTCCTGGTTGTGGATGATGATGAGATCTCCAGTGAGGCGACCAGCCGCATGCTGACGGAGATTGGGATTGACAGTGAATGGGTGACCTCCGGCGAGGAGGCGGTGGAGAGAGTGGCGTCAGTCTACCGGGACGGCCGCGAGTTCCACGCGATTATCCTCGACTGGCAGATGCCGGGGATGAACGGTGTTGAGACGACAAAGGCAATCAAAAAGATTGTGGGAAGCGATGTTCCGGTTATCATTTTATCTGCCTATGACTGGTCAGATGTTGAGATGGAGGCCCGGTCTGCCGGCGTTGATATGTTCATGAACAAACCGGTATTCAAATCTGGGTTTGTTAAGCTGTTCCGCAAGCTAAAGAATGGAACCGTTGATGAGGATGAGGATATAAAATCGGATTATGCGACAACGATAGAAAACGATTACACTGGGAAACGCGCACTTATAGTAGAGGACAATGACCTGAACCGGGAGATTGCTACGGAAGTTCTGAAATCCACGGGGATTGAGACTGAGGAGGCAGAGAATGGAAAAATAGCAGTGGATATGTTTGCTGACTCAGAACCGGGGTATTACGATATTATTTTTATGGATGTGCAGATGCCCATCATGGATGGCTACACAGCTACTTCTGCCATCCGTTCGCTAAAGCGCAGAGATGCTTCCAAGGTGCCGATCGTGGCCATGACTGCAAACGCTTTTGTGGAAGATGTCCGGGCTGCGAAGAACTCCGGTATGAATGAACATCTGGCAAAACCCTTTGAGCTGGAGAAACTGGCGGCTGTGCTGAAAAAATATCTGGATTAAAAAGGAGAGAGAAAGATTTATGGAGAGATCACGTGTGTATTTCACGACATTTAAGGCGAGTTACAGCGAGAATCTGCTGCAGAAACTTCACCGGCTGATGAGACAGGCTGGTTTTGAGAAGATTGATTTCAAAGAAAAATATGCGGCCATCAAGATTCATTTCGGCGAATACGGGAATCTGGCGTTTTTGCGCCCGAATTATGCAAAAGTGGTGGCAGATTATGTAAAGGAGCTGGGGGGAAAGCCTTTTCTGACGGATTGCAACACCCTCTATGTTGGCAGCCGCAAGAATGCCCTTGATCATCTGGAGACTGCCTTTGTAAATGGTTTTTCCCCTTATCAGACGGGATGCCATGTCATTATCGGGGACGGATTGAAAGGAACGGATGAGACGATTGTGCCCATTGATGGGGAATATGTGAAAGAGGCAAAGATCGGCCACGCAATCATGGATGCGGATATTTTCATTTCCCTGACACACTTTAAAGGACATGAGATGGCGGGATTTGGCGGCACTCTGAAAAATATCGGCATGGGATCCGGTTCCCGCGCCGGAAAGATGGAGCAGCACTGTGACGGGAAACCGGGAGTGAATCCGAAAAAGTGCGTGGGCTGCGGCACCTGCTTAAAGATTTGTGCCCACGGGGCGCCGCTGATAGAGAATGGAATGGCAACAATTGACCAGAATAAGTGTGTGGGCTGCGGGCGGTGCCTGGCGGTCTGCCCGAAAGATGCTATCGCCGCGAATTTCAGCGATTCCGTGGCGGTGCTGAACTATAAGATGGCGGAGTACAGTTATGCTGTCTGCAAAGACCGGCCGTGTTTTCACGTGTCACTGATCTGTGATGTATCGCCGAATTGTGACTGCCACGCGGAAAATGATATCCCGATCATTCCGGATGTGGGAATGCTGGCGTCTTTTGATCCGGTGGCGCTGGATCAGGCATGTGCGGATCTCTGTAATAAGATGCCGGTAATTGACGGCAGCGTGCTGGATGAGCACCGGAGGAAGGCGGGTGGCCGCGGACACGGCGACCATTTCCACATGACACATCCGGATACGGAGTGGGAGTCCTGCCTGGAACATGCGGAAAAAATTGGCCTTGGTTCCAGGGAGTATGAGCTGGTTGAAATCTGATATTGAAAAATGAAAAATGGAGAATGGAGAGTATCATGGGAGAACAAGAGGAAATCCGGCAGCAGACTCTGACGGGTGAACGGGCGCTGTTCCAGAAAAGGAATATACGAGTGACAGACAGTATTTTTGCGGACGGCGAGTCACCTCTGAAAGAGTGCCGCGATGTAGAATTGTATGACTGTCTGTTCCGGTGGAAATATCCGCTCTGGTACTGCAAAAATATAACTGCGAAAAACTGTACCTGGTTTGACATGGCCCGGGCCGGGGTGTGGTACACGGACAATATCCGGGTGGAGGACGCTGTTATTGAGGCCCCGAAGAATTTTCGCCGCTGCAGGGGCATACAATTGAAAAATGTAGTGATGTCAAATGCGGAGGAGACGCTCTGGAACTGTGAGGATGTGAAAATGGAACAGGTGACGGCAGCAGGCGATTATTTTGCCATGAACTGCCGTGATGTGGAGGCGGACGGATTTGTGTTGACCGGCAATTATTCTTTTGACGGGGCGGTAAATGTCACGATCCGGGATGCGAGGATGCTCTCAAAAGATTCATTCTGGAACAGCGATGGGGTGACTGTGTATGATTCTTTTATCTCAGGTGAATATCTCGGGTGGAATTCAAAAAATCTGACACTTGTCAATTGCACGGTTGAGAGTTTGCAGGGAATGTGTTATATTGATAATCTGGTGATGAAAAACTGTAAGCTCATTAACACGACGCTGGCGTTTGAGTACTCCACAGTAAAGGCGGATATCAGCAGCAAGATCGACAGTGTAATGAATCCGTCGGGTGGGATGATCCGCGCAAAAGAGATCGGGGAACTAATCCTGCAGAGAGACAGGGTTGACCCGGCAAAAACTGAGATCATATGCAGCTGAACGGGAGGGAAAATTTCCGGCCAGCGCAGAGAGAGAGGGTTTGGAGAGTATGAAATATGACTTTGACCAGGTCACAGACCGGCGGAACAGCAATTCCCTAAAATGGGATGTGGCGGAAAATGAACTCCCCATGTGGGTGGCGGATATGGATTTCCAGACGGCGCCGGAAATCCGGGACGCTCTTGAAAAGAGGGTGGCACATGGGGTGTTTGGCTATAATATTGTTCCAGATGAGTGGTACGAGGCCTATTGTGGCTGGTGGCGCAAAAACCACCATTTTGAGCCGGATCGCGAGTGGCTGATGTTTTCTACCGGAGTAGTACCGACGATTTCCAGTGTGGTCCGCAAACTGACTACACCGGGAGAAAACATTCTCATCCAGACGCCAGTGTACAATATTTTTTTCAATTCGATCCGCAATAACGGAAGAAATGTGCTGGAATGCCCACTGCACTATGAGAATTACCGCTATTCGATTGATTTTTGCCAGCTGGAGGAAAGGCTGGCCGATCCGCAAACGACTATGATGATCCTTTGTAATCCGCACAATCCGGTTGGGAAGATCTGGGACAGGGAGACGCTCCGGGAGATCGGTGAGTTATGCTGCAGGCATCATGTTGTTGTGCTGTCGGATGAGATCCACTGCGACCTGACGGCGCCGGGCCTGGCATATGTGCCCTTTGTCTCGGCCTCCGATACATGCAGGCAGATCAGTATTACATGCCTTGCTCCCACAAAGGCGTTCAATCTCGCCGGGCTTCAGACATCGGCGGTGATGGTGCCGGATCCCGTCCTCCGCCATAAGGTGTGGCGGGGGATCAACACGGACGAAGTGGCAGAGCCAAATTCTTTTGCCGTGGAGGCCGCTGTTGCCGCTTTTGGCCGCGGAAAGCCCTGGCTGGATGCCCTCAGGGAATATCTGCAGAAGAATAAATGTATGGTGGCTGACTTTTTTCAGAGGGAGCTTCCGGGCTTCCATGTGATTTCCACAGACGCCACTTACCTCCTCTGGATCGACTGCGGGGAGCTGGGGGATAAAGCCGGAGAATTTGCCGCTTTTCTGAGGCGGGAGACAGGGCTGTACCTCGCTGGGGGGGAGGAGTACGGCGAGGAGGGGAAAGGGTTTGTGCGATGGAATGTGGCATGTCCAAAAACCGTTCTCGCAGATGGGCTGGAGAGGTTTCGTCTGGGAGCGGAGAGATTTAAGTCCGGCGGGCAGATGAGGTAAGGCGCACAAAATCGCCGTTAATTCATTTGAAAAATGAGATGAGGGGGTGCTGTCATTGCTGAGCGAAGAGAAAATTAAAAAGATGATACGTCTCTCAGAGTATGAGACCGGGCAGGGCAGTACCGATCTCAGGCGCATGAGATATCTGAAGATGGATTATGTGCGCCTGCAGGTGATCAAAACAGCGGCTTCTGTATTCCTTGCTTTTTTGCTGATCCTGCTGGTCGTTGTTTTGTATTATCAGGATTATATCATGATGAATGCCCTCTCACTTCCGGTGAGGGAGATCGTTTTGTGGGGGGGCGCCGCCTTTTGCGCCGTGTGTGCGGTTTCGGCTGTCATCACATGCCGGGTGGCTGTCCGCAATTATGAGGAGTCCCGCGTGAGGGCAAAGGAGTATTATGTGACATTGCAGGAGCTTCTTTTGCTGTATGAAAAAGAGAGACAGGAGGATGTCGGCTCATGATGATGACGCTCTTATTATTAAAAAATAAAATGAAGCTGCTTTATGAGAGGCATTATTTTATTATAAGAGGAATGATAAAAATAGTTCTCACTCTGTTTTCCCTTATGATCGTGACCGGGCAGATGGATTACAGCCCGGTATTGAGTTATGAGTGGGTACTGTTCCTCCTGGCTTTTTTGTGCGGTTTTTTCCCGGATTTTGTGGCGCTCACAGCAGTCTGCCTTGTGATATGCCTTGAGATCCTGCCAGTCTCATTTTTGCTGTCGGCCACGGTATTTATGATCATACTGGCTTACCTTCTCCTGCTGGGGAGGATCAGCAGGTCGCAGTTTTATATCGTTCTCGCTGTGCCGGTGTTATCGGCGGTTCATATCGGCTACGCCGTGCCGCTTGTATCCGCGCTGTTCGTGTCTCCGGCACTTCTGCCCGCCCTGGTTTTTGGTGTGCTGCTCTGGTTTATGATGCAGGGGATCGGCGAGTACGCAGCGGTGACTACCGGGGCGGAGGCGGAGAATGTTACATCTTCTGTCCAGTACCTGTTCCGGTATCTGATGAAGGACCGCATGCTGTTCCTTGCCGTCATTGCTTTTAGCCTGACCTTTTTCTGCGTATATATCATACGGAGGAGAAATTTTAAACACGCCTCCCAGATTGCGATCCTGGCGGGTGCAATCGTTCTTATGACGGTGGAACTGCTCACAAATATTATTTTTTCGCTGGGTATCAATATGGGGGCGCTCACGCTGCAGGTTGTAATATCGATGGGGATTGCCTATATTATACAGTTTTTCCGCATGACACTGGATTATCAGGGGACAAAAAAACTACAGTTTGAGGACGACGAATATTATTATTATGTGACAGCAGTCCCCAAATATAAAGTTGCGGTGGGAGACCGCACAGTGACGAGGATCAAATCAGACAAAGAGAGTTAACTGCTGTTATATAAATATGGTTGAGTTTTGTGGCGCGGAGGTTTGCTTATGGATACGATTGTGAATTTTTTTCGGAATTATGTTGTGTGGCTGACGATTCCAGAAGTGACAGTGATTGATATTCTGGAGATCGTCATCATTGCCTATGCTTTTTACCATATTATCCTCTGGATCAAGGATACCCGGGCGTGGGCACTCCTCAAGGGCATGATCATCCTGGGGCTTATTTTCCTGGCTGCTGTTGTCCTGAAGATGAATGTAGTGCTCTGGGTATTCCGGAATGCGATGGTGGTGGGAATCATGGCGCTGATCGTCATATTCCAGCCGGAGCTCAGAGGCGCCCTGGAGCAGCTCGGCCGCAAGAATTTTCTCATGAACCTGGCTTCTTTTGAAAATCAGCGGTCAAAGAATGAGCGGTATACGGAAAAAAGCGTGCAGGCAATGATAAAAGCGGTATATGACATGGCGAAAGTGAAGACCGGGGCGCTGATCGTAGTTGAGAAGGATATCCAGTGCCGGGAATATGAGCGCACTGGCATCCCGATCGACTCAGAGATCAGCAGCCAGCTTCTGGTAAACATTTTTGAGCACAACACGCCTCTGCATGACGGGGCCGTTCTGGTAAGGGATAACCGGATTGTGGCGGCCACGTGTTATCTGCCGCTCTCGAACAATCTGGAAGTCAGCAAAGAACTGGGAACCAGGCACCGCGCCGGTCTCGGGATCAGTGAGGTCTCGGATTCCCTGACGATTATCGTCTCAGAGGAGACCGGTTTTGTCTCGCTGGCGTGCGAGGGGAAACTTTACCGGAAAATCGATGCGGATACATTGCAGCTCCGGCTTAGGGAGGCGTCCAGGAGAGTCGCTGAGGAGAAGAAGATAAAATGGTGGAAAGGGAGGGTTGACAGTGAAGAAAAAAATAACAAGTAATCTCATGTTGAAGATCATATCTGTTATCGTGGCATTTTTGTTCTGGCTTGTCATTATCAATATGCTGGATCCCCTGACATCCAGGACATTTGTGGGCATTCCGGTTAAGGTGCTGAATGAAAATGTCATTACGTCAGCCCATCAGGTTTATGAGATCGAGTCCGGTGATAAGGTGAATGTGACAGTGAGAGGAAAGAGGAGTTTTGTGGAAACCCTTCTGAACAGCGACTTCGAGGCGACAGCGGACATGAGTGATCTCTCGAAAGTAAATGCGGTCAACATCAAGGTGGGGCTCAAAAAGAGCACGAACAACAATGTGGAGCTGGACTGGGGGAACGCAGTGATGAAAGTGAAGCTGGAGAAGCGTGTCTCCCAGAATTTTCAGGTCAAGGTCGAACATGAGGGCAGCCTCAGTGAAAATTATGTGCTCGGGGAGATCATTGCCAAACCCAATATTGTGGAGGTGTCCTGCGGTGAGTCGAAATTTAAGAAGATTGACCACGTGGGCGTAATCGTGTCCCTGAACGGTGAGAGCGAGGATTTTGAGAGAAAATACAGTCCGATCCTCTATGACAAAGACGGGGATATTATCAGCAGTAAAAATGTGACATTCAGCAATGATACGATCACGGTTTCCACGACAGTGCTCCAGATGAAAGAGATACCGGTGCACGTAGAGACAGTGGGCAGCCCGGCGAGCGGATACCGCCTGCGCCAGACAGATTTCATGCCAGAGAATGTCCGCGTGTCCGGCTCACCGGATGCCTTGAAAGCGGTGGACTCCATCAAGATCCAGATAAACATCAGAGGCGCGAAAAAAGATGTGGAAAGGGAGTTTCTGATTGCTGATTATCTTCCGTCAAATATATCTGTCGTGGATGATACAGAGACGATATCGATCCGCTGTGAGATTGAGGAGAATGGCACGAAATCTTTCCTTCTGTCATCGACAGATATTGCAGTGAAAAATCTGCCCGCCAATTATACGATTGAGTATTCGGATGAGACACTGAGATATTCGGCGGTATTTACCGGCCGTGATTCCGTTTTGAAAAATCTGGAGCTGAGTGATCTGGGGGCCTTTATTGATCTGGCCGGGATGAGCCCGGGAGAGAATGTGGTCAATGTGGAATTTACGCTTCCGGCAGGCGTAAAATTGAGAAAGACGGTAGAAGTTACGGTTATCCTGCGGTCTGAGGGGAGCGGCGGAGCCATTCCGGCGCCCACCCCGTCACCGACGCCTGAGGCGACGGCAACGCCGGAGCCTGAGACGCAAGTGCAGGAATAAGGAACTGTCACGAAATAACTTTTAAATTTGCTTCGGGAAATGCCTTATATGCAAGCATTTCCCGAAGCGGGAGTGCAAAGTTATTTCTAAACAGTTCCTAAGGATGGAGTTACAGCGGTATATTTCCGTGTTTTTTCTTTATAACATCCAGTGACCGCTTATCGGACAGAAGTATAATATCGCCGTAGATGCGGTCTCTTGTGGCTTCCGGCTTTATGACCTCATCAATATAGCCGTGCATGGCGGCAATGCTTGGATTCATGAATTTTTCGTTGTATTCGTCGATTTTTTCCTTGCGGAATGCCGCTTTTTCATCTGGCTCCATGTTTTTCATCTGTTTGCCGTACAGAATGTCAGCGGCCCCGTCGGCTCCCATAACGGCGATCTCGGCTGTCGGCCACGCGTAGACGAAATCGGCCCGCAGATGTTTGCTGCTCATGGCGATGTAGGCGCCGCCGTATGCCTTTCTCAGAATGATATTTATCTTTATCGTGGTTGCCTCAGAGTACGCATAGAGAAGTTTTGCGCCGTGGCGGATGATCCCCTTGTATTCCTGCTCTTTTCCGGGGAGGAAACCAGGCACGTCGGTCAGTGTGATGATCGGCAGATTGAAAGCGTCGCAGTAGCGGATAAAGCGCGCCGCCTTATCCGAAGAATCGCAGTCCAGCACACCGGCCATATATTTTGGCTGGTCGGCTATGATTCCGAGGGCAACTCCCTTGATGCGGCCGAATCCGACTACTATATTGCGGGCAAATTCCTCCTGGACTTCCAGGAAAGAGCCGCCGTCAACGATGGCGTAAATGACATCGTGGATGTCATAGCCCTGGTAGCTCTGTTTCGGGATAATGCGGGCAAGCGACTCGTTGAACTTCATGCTTTCAGCGTAATTCGGGAGGACTTTTACATTTGAGTGGATATACCCCTCCTCATAGCACGGCGGGATGATGGAGATCAGCTGCCGCACATGGCTGAAACAGGTTTTTTCATCCGGCATGTGGAAGTGGGCGACACCGCTCTTTGATGCGTGGACGTTTGCACCTCCCAGGGCGTCTGCCGTGATGTCCTCGTTTGTGACGCTCTTTATCACTTTTGGT
>CANRMO010000030.1 GCA_947631755.1 uncultured Lachnospiraceae bacterium
AATTGAGGCCTCCTTTTGATACGGAGTTGACGGCCTCGCAGGATTCCCCCGTATTGCCCCACACAGAAGAAATATTGATGATGCGGCCGCTTTTCAGGCGCACCATATAGGGAATAGCAAAACGGCAGGTGTAAAAGGCAGAGGATAGGTTGGTGTTGATGATATCTGACCAGTCGCTGTCAGTCATGTCAGTCAGGAGGCCGATGTAAGAAACTCCGGCGCAGTTTACGAGAAGATCAATCCTGTCCCGGCCGTCCATAGTCCGGGAGAGCAGTTCTCTGGCGGTGGCCGGGTTTCCCAGGTCTCCGGTAAAAATGTCTGCCAGGCCCTCTTCCCGGCGGCAGAGACGGGCCGTTTCGGCGAGAGAGTCCGTGTTCTGGTTCCCAAAAAGGGCCAGGTCATATCCCTCGTCCGCCAGTTTGCGGGAAATAGCGCTCCCAATCTCCCCGGAAGCACCCGTGATGATGGCAAATGGTCTCATAAAAGCCTCCTTTTGTTTCTCTTTTTGCCTATATCATAACATGATTTGGAAAAAAGTTGTATATTTTTTGCGTATCTGCTATAATTAGTAAATCGTTCCATTTCAGGCTTATTTAGTTTTAGGAGTTTTTGGGAGGTTTTTCATGAAAAAAAAGAGCTTTGCCCGCATTTTCGCCTTGAATTTTCTAAAGGCTTTTGGCGTGATCGCCCTCTTTGTTTTCGTGGGGGTTCTGAGTTATTATCTCACGATGCTTTATTATAAGCAGACGGCGAGAAAAGAGCGCAGTTCGGCGTATACACATGTGATAACGGTCAACACTGGTAATGAGTCGAGTAATCTGATCTACAGTTATGACAAGGACACGGGAAAGATCAAAGCGATGGTGCTTGAACTGTTTGATGAGTCCACGAAGAATCTGGCCTATGTTACGATTCCGGTGAACACACAGATTACGATCTCCGGCAGAAAATATTCGGAATTGCAGGAAATGAGCCAGAAACTGCCGCAGCTGGTGACGATGGCGGATATCAATGACTATTTCAGCGGGGATGTGGCATATGAGTATGGGATCATCATTCTGAATGAGGAATTTAAGGCCGATATCGGATATTTTACGGCGATTTCCTCAGACAAATTTGACACATATTTTGAGAATGACGGCACGGAGAAGAGGCCGAGATATAAGCCCTCACAGACACTTCTTGCGCAGGCTGCCGCAAAAAAGACAAAAAAAGATATGGACAAAATGATAGAGAAGATGTGGGATGAGCTGATCAGTGATGTCACGCTCTCCCAGAAACAGAATTATTCGGAGGCGCTGACCAAGGTGAACCAGAGCTTTATCCGGGTTTACCGCGCGCACGGGACTGCCACGGGCGATGTGTTTCTCTTGAATAAAAACAAAAATAAAAATCTTGTCAATAATATATGGGAGTCCAAGGCGTATACCCATGAGCAGAAATCAAAGTCTGCCGATGCGGACACAGCGGCTGTCGGCCACACGATCCAGATCACAAACGGCAGCGGCATAGACGGCCTGGCGGCCGCCTACCGGGACAAGCTGAGGGCAGACGGCTGGAATGTATCAGATGTGGGAAATTATGTGGGCACCATACAGACAAAAACCGTGATATATGCCAATAAAAAGGCATGGGGAAAGGGACTGCGCACGTATTTTAAAGACGCGGAGATCCGGAAAGCGGATAATCTGACAAACGGTGTGGAGATTGAGATTGTGCTGGGAACGGAAGATGCCCTGGAGAAGCAATAAGGAACTGTCACGAAATAACAAGCGGGAGTGCAAAGTTATCTCTAAACAGTTCCTAAACAGCGGATGAGATGCCGCGGAGAGGAGGAGAGCCATGAATACAAGGATACAGATTATGGATATGGATATCGATCTATTGACAAAAGAAGGTTTCTGTGATGCGATTGAGACATTTCTGTCTGGTGACAGTCTGAGTGTGGTCCATATGATCTCACTGGATTACATGGACGCCTATGAGCAGAATGAACTGGTGCAACAGGTTCTCTCCCAGGCGGATCTCGTGCTGCCCGGGGAGAAGACTATCCTGTCCGCCCACCATGCCGACGTTCTGGAGACGGCTGGAATGGTTGTGGATTACCGCTGTGTGCTGGAGCTGGCGGCTCCGCTCCACCTGGAGGAAAAAACATTCTATCTCGTGCTACGCGATGAGAAAGAGGCCCGGGCGGTGAGCCGCTATCTGGCCCGCTTTGCCCCGGAAGAAAATCTTGTGGGGGTCTATGTGGCAGACGGAGATATGACGGAAGAGGCACTGATCAACGATATCAACACAAAACTTCCGGATATTATCCTGCTGTCTCTGGACAGCACAGAGCAGGAGGAGTGGCTGTCTAATAATAAAAATAAGATCAATACAAAACTGTGTTTTGCCGCCGGGAGCATCATGCCCCTGATTCTGCGCGACAATGTCTATGTCCCGCACTGGATCCGTGCGGTCCATCTGGGGAGCGCCTATCGGTTTCTTTTGAAGATTCCCTACTCACATTTTTTCAGAAAGAGAATATTTAAAAAGAGAATGGACGATTATATTACCAAAAAGAAGTTGGAAGGTAATATAAGAGATGATAAAAAAATACAGAAAGACGATTAGTTCCTATGCTCTCATAACACTGGGAACTATTCTTATGTCAGCGGGCATTAACATGATCTACGAGCCGATGTCCATGGTGACCGGGGGATTTGCGGGGATTGGCATTATCCTGCAGGAGTTCTTTCCCATTCCCCTGTGGGTGGTAACGCTGGGACTGAATGTGCCGCTGTTTATTGTGGCCGCGAAAAAACTGGGGTTTGCGTTTGTCAAAAAGACACTGTACGCCGCCATATGCTATTCGCTGGCCCTCGCGCTGGTCCCCCGGCTGACAGTGACGGATGAGGATTACCTCATGGCGGCTCTGATGGGCGGTTCCCTCACTGGGTCCGGCCTGGCTCTGGTGTTCCGGCAGAGCGCGTCAACGGGTGGGAGCGACCTGCTCGGCACAATACTGAAATGCTATATCCCGTCTATCAGCACGGCGACATTTCTGGCTGTTATTGACGGCGTGATCGTTTTGGCCGGAATGGTTGTCTTTGGCGTGAAGATCGGCTTATACTCGATCGTGGCGGTCTTTATCACGTCAAAATTGCTGGACAGTATTCTGGATGGGCTGAAATTTGCAAAAATGCTGTATATTATTTCTGACAGCCCGGAACAGATCGCCCGCGGGGTCATGGAACAGATTGGGCGCGGTGTGACCGCCCTGGAGGGCGAGGGGATGTACTCGGGAAATGACAAGAAGGTCCTGATGTGTGCCGTATCGCGCAAAGAGGCGGTCTCCGTGCTGAAACTGGTGCGGGAGGCGGACAGGCGCGCCTTTGTGATCGTGTCCGATGCCAGAGAGGTTATGGGGGAGGGATTCTGAGGGAAGAATTGGACGAAATGGTTAAAAAAGCTAATCAATATTATGCAATTTTCACAAAAGTTCGCGAATAATTTATGTAAATTAGATATAGTGTTTTTTCCCAAAATAGTGTATAGTATTCAGTAGATGTTTTGATAAAAAATTATCGGGAGGAAACAGAAATGGCAAGTTTATCATTAAAAAACATTAACAAAGTTTACCCGAACGGTTTTCACGCCGTTAAGGACTTTAACTTAGAGATTGAAGACAAGGAATTTATCATTTTCGTTGGACCATCCGGCTGCGGTAAATCTACCACTCTTCGTATGATCGCCGGACTGGAGGAGATTTCCAGCGGTGAGCTCTGGATCGGCGACAAGCTGGTCAACGATGTGGAGCCGAAAGACCGCGATATCGCTATGGTATTCCAGAACTACGCACTTTATCCACATATGTCAGTATATGACAACATGGCATTTGGACTGAAACTGAGGAAGACACCGAAAGATCAGATCGATCGCCTTGTACATGAAGCAGCAAAGATCCTGGACATTGAGCACTTGCTCGACCGCAAGCCGAAAGCTCTTTCCGGTGGACAGAGACAGCGTGTTGCCATGGGCCGTGCTATCGTGCGTAATCCTAAGGTATTCCTGATGGATGAGCCCCTTTCCAACCTGGATGCAAAACTCCGTGTCCAGATGCGTGTTGAGATTTCTAAGCTGCACCAGAGACTTGAGACAACGATCATCTATGTAACACATGACCAGACAGAGGCTCTGACACTGGGAACCCGTATCGTCGTTATGAAAGACGGTATCGTTCAGCAGGTATCTTCCCCGCTGGATCTTTATATGAGGCCGGATAACCAGTTTGTTGCCGGATTTATTGGATCCCCGCAGATGAACTTCATCGATGCGAAAGTGGTTCGGTCCGGTTCTGACGTTCTTTTGATGTTCGGGTCCAACACAGTGAAACTTCCGGAGAGTAAAGGTAAAGTGCTGATCGACGGCGGCTATGAAGACAAGGTGGTCACATTTGGTATCCGTCCGGAAGATATTAAAGATGAGGAGATGTTTATCAGCAATTCGCCGGATACGACACTGGATGCGACAGTTAAAGTATATGAGATGCTGGGTGCTGAGGTATTCCTCTACTTCACCGTAGATACGTTTGATGTCACCGTACGTGTGAATCCCCGCACGACTGCCCGTCCGGGCGATACGATTAAGATCGCGCTGGATGCATCCAAGATCCATCTGTTCGATAAAGAGACACAGAAAACAATCTGTAATTAATATGGTATTTATAAGAGGGGGCTATCTGCAGATAGTCCCTTTTTTCTTTACAATCAAATGAAAAAATGGTACAATCACAAATATGGGGGATTGTACGCTGTACGGCGGTTTACGATGGAGAGCAGGAGGTATTATTTTGATTTCAAACCAGATTTTGCAAAATACGATTGACGGAATCAGGAAGATTACAAAAATTGATTTTTTAGTGATGAATACAGAGGGGAATATCCTGGCCGAGACAACGGATGAGGAGTTTAAATTCAGCGATGCGATCCACGCATTTGTGGATTCCCCGGCAGACAGCCAGGCGCTTCAGGGCTACCAGTTTTTTAAGGTTTACGACGAGAGCCAGCTCGAGTACGTGGTGATCGCCAGGGGTGACGCGGAGGAAGTCTTTAAGATCGGGAAACTGGTGGTTTTCCAGATCCAGAATCTCCTGATTGCTTATAAGGAGCGGTACGATAAGGACAATTTTGTGAAAAATCTTCTCCTTGATAATCTCCTTATGGTAGATATTTTTAACCGCGCCAAGAAACTTCACATTGAAATGAATGTGCGGCGGATTGTATTTATCATAGAGACCAGCAAGGAAAAGGACAACAACGCGCTGGAGACAGTGAGGAGCATGTTTGCGGGAGGGGCAAAAGATTTTATTACGGCTGTGGATGAAAAAAATATCATTCTGATCAAGGAACTGGGACAGAATGACACATACGATGATATGGAGAAAACGGCGCAGGTTCTCGTGGATATGCTGAACACAGAGGCAATGGCCCGGGTGCACGTGGCCTATGGCACGATTATAGAGGACATCAAGGAAGTGTCCCGCTCTTACAAAGAGGCCAAGATGGCGCTGGATGTGGGGAAAATCTTTTACAGCGACCGCAATGTTATGGCCTACAGCAATCTGGGGATTGGCAGGCTGATCTACCAGCTGCCGCTGCCGCTGTGCAAGATGTTTATCAAAGAAATTTTTGGGGAGAATACGCCGGACCAGTTTGATGAGGAGACGCTGGTCACGATAAACCGGTTTTTTGAGAATAACCTGAATGTCTCTGAGACATCCAGGCAGCTCTATATCCACCGGAATACACTGGTTTACCGCTTGGATAAACTGGAAAAGAGCACAGGGCTGGATCTGCGCACATTTGAGGACGCGATCACATTCCGCATCGCATTGATGGTCGTCAAATATATGGATTATCTGGAGACGATCGATTACTAAGATGACAGAGAGGATGTTAGTTTGTGGATGAGGTGAAGAGAAAGATACCGATCATTGCTCTCGAGCATATATCGAAACAGTATTCAACAGGGGTAGATGCACTCAACGATATCACTCTTCGCATTGATAAGGGAGAGTTTGTCTTTATCGTAGGGAAAAGTGGATCGGGGAAATCCACTTTTATTAAATTATTATTGAAAGAACTTGCACCCTCCTCTGGAAAGCTCTATGTGGGTGGACGCCAGGTTACTAATCTGACCCGCAAGCAGATTTCCCTCTACCGGCGTCAGATCGGGGTGGTCTTCCAGGATTTCCGTCTGCTAAAAAACAAGACGGTTTTCGGCAATATTGCGTTTGCACAGGAGATCATCGGCGTGCCAAAGCGGGAGGCGGCCAAAAATGTTGGTATCATGCTGGAGATGATGCGGCTTCACGGGAAGGAAGATGCCTATCCAAACGAGCTCTCCGGGGGGGAGCAGCAGAGGGTTGCCATCGGCAGGGCGCTTGTGAACCAGCCCACGATCCTTCTGGCGGATGAGCCCACCGGAAATCTGGATCCACAGACGACATGGGAGATTATGATGCTGCTCCAGGAGGTAAATAAGCTTGGGACAACTGTGGTGGTGGTCACACATAATAATGACATTGTGGATGTGATGCAGAAGCGAGTGATCACATTGGATAAAGGGAAGCTGGTCAGAGACGAGCAAAAAGGCGGTTATCAGTATGAGAGGGATTAATGTTTTTGTATACAGTTTTAAGCAGGGGCTGAACAGTCTCAAAAAAAACCGTATGTTTACGCTGGCATCGATTGGGACGGTGGCCGCCTGCCTGTTTTTGTTTGGACTTTTTTATTTTGCCATCGGAAATTTCCGGCATATTATCGAGGGGGCGGAAATTTCGGTGGGCATGTCCGTTTTTTTTGAGAGCGGGATGAACGAGGCCTCTATCGAGAGTATAGGCGATGCGATCCGTCAGCGTCCGGAGGTGGACCACGTGGAGTATGTATCATCGGAGGAGGCGTGGAGGAAGTTTAAAGAGGAAAATTTTAAGGACGAGCCTGAGCTGGTGGAGAGCTTTGGAGACGATAACCCCTTAAAAGATTCCGCCTCCTATGAAGTTTATCTGCGGAGCTTAGACGACCAGGATTCCCTTGCAGAATACTTAAAGACTGTTGTGGGCGTGCGGGAGATAAAGCGCTCTTCTGAGGTGGCGAAAAGTCTCGCCAGTACGAGTAATTTTGTCGGCATAGCTTCGGTGGTGCTGATTCTGGTGCTGCTCTTTGTGTCAGTCTTTCTGATCCAGTCCACGATTGCTACCGGAATTGCCGTGCGAAAGCCGGAGATAGCGATTATGCGGCTGATGGGCGCGTCGGATTATTTTATCTGGTCTCCTTTTATCGTTGAGGGTGCGGTCATCGGGCTGATTGGCTCGGCAGTTCCGCTCATACTG
Source organism: uncultured Lachnospiraceae bacterium (assembly GCA_947631755.1). Lineage (GTDB taxonomy): Bacteria > Bacillota > Clostridia > Lachnospirales > Lachnospiraceae > Eubacterium_F. The sequence continues at coordinate 7,376 of CANRMO010000030.1, forward strand.
CTCTCGCTGTCCTACGGGCGGATCGTGAAATATGTCACCGGGCGGTTTACTTTGTTTACGGAGAATTTATCTTTTCTTACCACGGGCCAGGTGTTGTCTGTGCTGATACCAGTATCGCTTGTTCTCGGCATCGGCATCGGACTGGTGGGCAGTTTTATCACGGTGAGAAGAAATCTGAATATATAGAGAGGGAGGGTCTTCTGTGAGAAAAAAATACTATCCGGTCCTTGTCCTTGTGCTCTGTGCACTTTTTTGCAGCCTTGTGGGCGGCCGCTCCCATGCGGTCAATTATGACAGTGAGATAAAAAAAGCAGAGCAGCAGAAGAAAGAATCTGCGGACAGGGTAAAAGAACTCCAGCGCGAGATTGAGGAGATGGAAGAGAGCCGGGAGGATGTTCTGGCTTATATTGAAAAACTGGATAAGAAGACGGCGAAGCTGGAGGAAGAACTGGAACTGGCGGCAAAGGCCATCGAAAAGACGAAGTCAGAGGTGGAGAGCGCACAGAAAGAGATGAAAGCGGCGGAAGAAACTGCAGATCTGCAGTATGATACGATGAAAAAGCGCATAAAGTATATGTATGAGAACGGCAATCAGGATTATCTGGATATTATTTTCAGCTCAAAAAATATAACGGATCTTCTGAACCGCATGGAGTACGTGGAGAAGATCAGCGATTACGACCGGAAGATGTTCACGGAGTATCAGCGGACAAAAGAGGAGATAGAGAAAAAAGCAAAACAGCTGGAAGCCCAGCTGGTGCAGTTAGAGGAATACGAGTACGAGGAAAAGGCGGAGAAAGAGGCTCTGGCTGAATTAAAGAATAACAAAAAGGAAGAGTTAAAAAAATTTAATAAAAAGCTGACGGATTCACAAAAAGAGGCGGCTAAATACCAGAAGCAGGCGGCGGACGCGGAGGCGGAGGTCGAAAAGCTTTTGCAGGAGAAGCAGGCGGAGATTGAGAGACAGAACAGTTCGGGTTCTGGGGCGTCCTATGCCGGGGACGGAAGGCTGTCCTGGCCGCTGGGATCCTCTGGCCGGATTTCCTCTGGATTTGGGAAGAGGAACAGTCCCACGGCGGGGGCCAGCACATTCCACAGGGGCATTGATATCGCCATTGCGTCGGGGACGCCGATACTGGCAGCCGGAGCGGGCAAAGTGGTGACTGCCGCCTATAGCTCAAGTGCCGGCAATTATGTCATGATTTCCCACGGAAACCGCCTGTACAGCGTTTATATGCACTGTTCAAAGCTGGCTGTGAACGAGGGGGATGAGGTGGCAAAAGGCCAGATCATTGCCTATGTGGGATCCACGGGGATCTCCACTGGTGCGCACTTGCATTTCGGCGTCTCCCAGAACGGCGTCTATGTGGATCCGCTGCTCTTTGTCAAAAAGCCGTAAAAAGAATGTGTGGGCATGAATCAAATTAGTAGGAGGCGCTTTCGTTTGAAAGACGGATACAAGAGGCTCTTTATCATGGGGATCTGGTCCGGTATTATGATCAGTCTCATTGTCATTATCTCATTGCAGCTGTTTGGTGTGATCCCCAGATGGTGGAATTCCGACCTGGCGGGTGATGTGGAGGAACGCGCTGCGGTGATCGAACACTATATTGATAACTACTACTGGAAAGAAAAGGTATCAGATGAAAAGATGGCAGAGTATGCCATGAAAGGGATGGTCTCGGCACTGGGAGACAAATATTCTACTTACTACACGGAAGAGGAATATAAGCAGAGCATAAATTCTGTAAACGGCGACTATTGTGGCATTGGCGCCACGGTGCGCAGGGATTCTGAGAAAAAACGCACCTATATTGAGGAGGTGCAGGCCGGGAAACCGGCGGAGAGAGCCGGCCTGCAGGCGGGAGATGAGATACTCCGGGTGGACGGCACAGATGTGACAGAGAAGAGCCTGGATGATACAGTGGCTATGATCAAGGGGGATGAGGGCAAAAAGTCTGTGCTCGCCATCGCCAGGACAGAGAATGGGCAGAAGATTGAAAAGGAAATAACGGTTATCTGCGAGAAAATCATAACCCAGTCGGTGAACAGCCGGATGCTGGATGCAGATGTGGGGTATATACAGATCACAGAGTTTGATAAAGAGACAACAGCACAGTTCAAAAAAGCAATAGAAGAGCTGGACGGACAGGGACAGAAAGGACTGATCCTGGATGTGAGGGACAACGGCGGCGGCTCTCTGGACGCCAGTATTGCCATGCTGGACCGGCTTTTGCCTGCGGGTAAGCTCATCACGGAGAAGAGCAAGGCAAAGGATGACAAGGAGTACACATCAACGGATGAGGAGCATTTTGACAAGCCGATGGTGGTGCTGATCAACGGAAACAGTGCCAGCGCATCCGAAGTTTTTGCCGGCACGCTGCAGGACCGGGGGGCGGCTGTCCTGGTCGGGGTATCCAGCTATGGCAAGGGCATTGTCCAGACGATTTACTCGCTGGAAAAATCCTGTGGCGGCGGGATTAAACTGACGACGGGCGAGTATCTGCTGCCCAGCGGAAGGAGTATCCATGAGACGGGACTGACGCCGGATGTCGAGGTGGAGTACACGGGAACCACAAAAAAAATGGGAGAGAGCGATGATAACCAGCTCTTAAAGGCCGGGGAGATCCTGCGGGAAAAGATGAACGGATAAAAAGCACCGGATAAAGGAGAATGATATATGGCTGTGAGAGATTATGTAGATACGATGAAGGACAAGTTTGTGCGGGAAAATCTCATGTCAGATGAGTTTCTTGATTATATACAGGGGAGCATGGCGCCGATGGATGAGATGCTGGCATATTACCGCTGTGCGATCATGGAAGTGGAGACAAAATTCAAAGTACTGAATGAGCAGTTTTCCCTGCGCTATGACCGCAATCCCATTGAGAGTATAAAATCAAGGGTGAAATCTATGGAGGGGATCATCCGGAAGATCCGGAGAAAGAGCCTTCCGCTGTCCATGGAGTCCGTGCAGGAGAATATCCGGGACATCGCAGGGGTCCGTGTGGTCACTTCTTTCCAGGACGACATCTACAAACTGGCGGAGTGCCTGCTGCAGCAGGATGACGTGACACTGATCCAGAAGAAGGATTATATCCAGGCGCCGAAACCGGGCGGATACCGGAGCCTGCACCTGATTGTGGAAATCCCTATTTTTTTGCAGGATGAAAAGCGGCTCATGAAGGTGGAAGTCCAGTTTCGGACGATCGCAATGGACTTTTGGGCGAGCCTGGAGCACAAGCTCCGCTATAAAAAGAATCTTCCGGAAGAGGAGGCGGGCCAGCTCGCCACGGAGCTTCTTGAATGCGCCGAGATGAGCGCGACACTGGACCGGAGGATGCTGGATATAAGGGACCGCATTACAAAACTGACCACATAGGATCGGAGGAGGCGGGCGGATGAAAAGGAAGATTTTTATTGCCTATGGGATTGCAACGGTCCTGATGTGTCTGCTGGGACTGTACATAGCGGTCTGCTTCAGGCTGGATACAGACGGTGCGAGAGCGGATGCGGGATACCGGACTGTGGAGCAGTACGAGATCCAGTGGGTGGAAGATACAACTTTGCCCTGTGGGGGCATGGATGTGATTTGGTTCCCCTGCGATGAGGACGCTGTCCGTGGCGGAAGTCTCTGTTTTCATGCGGTACACCAGAGTGTGGAGGTCTATGTGGGAGACGAACTTGTGTACCGGATCAGGCCGTCGGAGAATAACCGCTTCGGCATGACCCCGGGCAATAACTGGGTCAGCGTCCCCCTATATGAGCGCGATAAGGATAAAATGATCCGCATCTCCCTCATTCCCGCATATGGGAGTTCTGTCCACGCGGTCTCCGAGATTTATCTGGGAAACAAATGGAATATTTTTGTGCATGTATTGAAAAATAATGCCGTAATCTGTGCCCTGTCAGTTGTCGCGGTTTTTGTGGGGATCTGTTTTGTGGCCTGGACATGGTATAACAGGAAAAATGTGAAAGTGGATAAGAGTTTGTTTGCGCTGGGGATATTTTCGATCTGGATTGGTATCTGGAAATTTACCGATTCTGAGGCGGTGGGGCTCTTTGTCCACAATTCCGTGTTTCTGTCCTATTTTACACTGATCGCGCTGCTCATGGTATACGTGCCTTTTATTATGTTTTTAAGGGTGCTGTTTACGAAAAACCACGAGAGACTGTGGAATGTGCTGATGGGGGCAAACCTTGTGCTGATCGCTGCCACAGTTTTTATGCAGCTGGCTGGGATCCGCGATTTCCGGCAGAATCTCGTCTTTAACCACCTGCTGATGGCCTGCCTGATCCTGGCTGTCTTTATCTGTATCGCTAAAGAGCTGAGGCAGAATGGGTGGAACAAAAAGACGAAACTGGCTGTGATCGGCATCTCCTCCTGTCTGGTGGGACTGGTGGGGGATATGCTTATGTTCTATCTGTTTAAGGGGCTGGCGGTCTCGGGAATCGGCATGATCTGTTTTCTCGGCTATGTTATTGTTCTCGGGATCATAAATGTGCAGGAGAGCAAACAACTGATGGCGGCGGGGGTGCAGGCAGAGCGGTACCAGAATATCGCTTACCATGACCAGCTGACGGGCCTGTACAGCAGGGCTGCCTATACGGAGTACATCAACTCGGAGAAGTTCCGAAAGGAAGACTGCACGGTAGTCATGTGCGATCTGAACAATTTGAAAACATGCAATGATGTGTATGGCCATGAGGCAGGGGACCGCTACATAAACAGGAGTACGGAGATCATCTGCAATACTTTTGGGAAACTCGGCCGGTGCTTTCGGATGGGCGGAGACGAATTCTGCGTTCTCATGAACAACGCATCTCTGGAGGAGTGCGAGAGAGCTATGGGGGATCTGAGGGAACAGGAGAACGAACACAATGCGGGCTGCCCGGATGAATTTCCCATCCACATCGCCTGTGGATACGCGGGCTATGACATTTCCTGTGATTACGATATCAGCGATACATTCCGGCGTGCGGACAAGCAGATGTACAAAAATAAGGTCCAGAGTAAGATTGAGAGCAAAAGTTCCGAGGGTGTTAGATAAAAAAACAGTTGCAAAATAAGTGAAAATATATTATTATATAAAACAGAGTGCAGATGTAGTTCATTGGTAGAACTCCAGCTTCCCAAGCTGGCGAGGCGGGTTCGATTCCCGTCATCTGCTTTCTTTTTTGTCTGCCGGCGGCCTTTTGGCCGCCATTTTTTCTTTTTGGCCGCTAAATTATTGTGGACAGGAACGCGAAAAGCAGATATAATAGTAACTAGATTATCATTACATAAATGGACGTAAAAGATAAAAATGTGTGAAATAGGAGGACGAAAAAATGATGTTTTTCAAAAATTTGAGCATCCGGTACAAGATTTTGATCCCGGTTGCACTTTTGGGCTGTATGATTGTGTTTCTCGCGGTCATGAGTATTCAGAGTACCCGCCAGATCATGAATGCCAGCGAGGAGATTTCCGGGAATTATGCGGTAAAGATTGAGCAGCTGGGGGATATCTCCACTTCTTACCAGACATTGCGCCGGGTGGCATTTGCGCATATCATAGCGGATACAGATGAGTTGCAGAAGACGCTGGAAGACGAGGCAGATTCCCTGAAACAAGAGATTACCAGACTGAGCGGTGAATGTGAAAAACTGCTGGATTCGGATGAGGCGAAGAAAGGATTTGAGCAGTTTAAGGCTGATTACGCGGCCTATCTTGTGATCTATGACAAAATTCTGGATTACAGTTCCAATGGAAAGGCGACGGAGGCGACTGCTCTCGCCAATGTGGATCTGAAGAAAGCCGGTACTGCGCTGACGGAAGAATTATCTTATATGCGCCAGATGAATAAAACAGATATGGAGAACGCTATCTCCCATCAGAGCCAGGTATACAACCGTGCAGTCCGCTGGATTATCATTGTCCTTGTGCTGAGTGTGTTTGTGTTTGCTTTTACTGTATGGGTTTCCTGGAAGTGGGCGATCAAGCGCCTCATCAATATCAACAAGCAGTTGAGGGACGTTATCAATTCGATCAATTCGGGACAGGGGGATCTGACCAAGCGCGTGCAGTGCTTCTGTACAGATGAGATCGGTACCCTGGCCGCCAGTATCAATACCTTTATCGAGACGTTGCAGGGTATCATGGGACAGATCAATACAAGTTCCGGCCAGCTCGGCTCCATTGTAAATCTTGTGTCTGGCAAAGTAACCACGGCTAACGACAACTCCTGCAGCATCTCATCTGTTATGGAGGAGCTGTCCACCTCCATGGAGGAGATATCTTCTTCCCTGACGAATATCAAGGACAATGTAAATGTTGTGGATGACAATATCATTGAGCTGTCCAGCGCTTCCCAGGGTCTGTATGAATATGCCACGGGGATGAGGGAACGGGCAGAGGGCCTTGAGAAGAACGCCGTTGACAATAAGAAAAATACGAGCGATGTGGTCAATGGCATTATCGGCAAATTAAAACAGGCGATCGAGAACAGCAAGAGCGTGGATCGTGTCAATGATCTGACGAATGAGATTTTAAGTATCGCGAGCCAGACAAACCTCTTATCCCTGAATGCGTCTATCGAGGCAGCGAGGGCCGGTGAGGCGGGACACGGGTTTGCTGTTGTGGCCGATGAGATCAGCCAGCTGGCAAATTCCAGCAAGGAGACCGCTAATAACATCCAGACGATTAATAAGATGGTGATTGAGGCGGTGAGAGACCTCATTGACAGCTCGGATTCGATCGTGAACTATATCAATGATAATATTCTTCCGGACTATGAGGGCTTTGTAAATGCCGGCAAGCAGTACAATGAGGACGCCATCCATGTGAATGAGATTGTCACCCGCTTTAACAATATGTCCTCAGACTTAAAACAGTCGATGGAGAGCATCACCGAGTCGATCAATGGAATCAATACAGCGGTGGACGAGAGTGCAAACGGAGCATCGAATGTGGCCGCCAACACCTCTGATCTGGTCAATGATATCGGAGAGATTGCAGAAGCAATGGATGATAACAGGCAGATCGCCGGAAATCTGACAGAGGAGGCAGACCGGTTCAGTAAATTCTGATGGAAGAGCCGGAATCCGTGTACTTGATTTTGTAATTAAAAACTTGCGTAAATACCCCGGAGCATTGCTTCGGGGTGTTTTAGATGATTTTCGGGAATAGAAGGAAGTAGAGGTGCTGCCCGGCGCATCGGATACGGTGCTGAACAATTCCAAAGAGGAACTGGCAGAGAGCATACGTAAGAAATTATCAGATCATACGGCTGCATGAGGGAAAGACAGACATCATTGAAGGCATATATAATGAGGAAAGTGCCGAGTTTAATTTTGAAACGGATAAATTCTCCACATATGCAATCTAACATAGGGGCTTGTGCGAGGGAGATTGTGGACAAGGAAATTATCTACGTATAACAAAAAGGCGACAGGGTATCTATTCTGTCGCTTTCCTGTTTAATTAGGGCAATTTCTATTAAGACTATTTTAGAAAGTTATGCTATATTAAGTAGGGAAAGGAGTGTCATATATGAACAATAATGCAGTTGTAAAAAAGGTAGTGGATTATATAGAAACACATATTGATGAGGATTTGTCGCTTGATAAAATAGCAGATGCATTAAGTTATTCAAAATTTTATATAGCCAGAATTTTTACTGAAGAAACAAAGTGTACAGTTTATAAATACATACAAGGGCGTAGATTGACTTTGGCTGCCCGAAAACTTGTGGAAACAGAGCAGCCTATTGTTGAAATTGCTTATGAAGCACATTATGATTCACAGCAGGCGTTCACATTAGCTTTTAAACAATTATATGGATATACACCCAAAGTTTATCGGGATAATGGTGTATTTAATCCTAAACAATCAAGGATAAATATGATGAGTTCGCTTAATGGATATTCATTTATGAATTACTTAGCAGGAGGTAAATTAGCGGCATGAGTACGATTCCCTATGTTATTGAGCAAACAAGCCGAGGAGAGCGAAGTTATGATATTTTTTCAAGGTTACTGTCTGACAGAATTGTTCTTTTAGGAGAAGAAGTAAGTGATGTTTCAGCAAGTGTAATTATTGCACAAATGCTATTTTTGGAAGCACAAGACCCAGAAAAGGATATTCAGTTATATATAAACAGCCCTGGCGGTTCTGTTTCAGCGGGTTTTGCCATTTATGACACAATGCAATATGTCAAATGTGATGTTTCAACAATATGTATAGGTCTTGCTGCTAGTTTTGGGGCGTTTTTATTGGCAGGAGGTGCAAAAGGAAAACGTATTGCTTTGCCTAATGCAGAAATCATGATACATCAACCTGCTATTCATGGTAATGGGATTCAAGGTCAGGCGACCGATATAAAAATCACATCTGACCATATTCAAAAAGGCAAAAAACGCTTAAATGCTATTTTAGCTGAAAATACAGGTAAAAGTGTTGATGAGATTGCTATTGCTACAGAACGTGATAATTACATGACAGCCAAAGAAGCAATGGATTTTGGCTTAATTGATATGGTTATTGATAAACGTTGATTGTTATAAAGAAAAGGTGATTTGGCTTTGAGAGAAATCTAAATCAATATCATTACAAAGGCGAAAATATAAAGTCGGTAAACTTGTGTAATTAAGTCACAGTTTATCGGCTCTGTTTTTTCATAAGGCCTTAAAATGACACCCACCAAAAAAACAGTGTTGTGGTGGGCTGTATTGCTATGCCCGAAAGACTTAACAGATACTCTCCAGATCTGTTTTGAAGTTTGGAGGGATTTTTTGCTTTATAGGAAAGACCGCCTTACGGCGCTCTCTTGAATTGAAAAAGCCCGTCTGGAGACGGGCACGGAAG
>CANRMO010000031.1 GCA_947631755.1 uncultured Lachnospiraceae bacterium
CTTCCTGCGCACGGATCATTTATGAATATTATGGGGGACGGGAGAAATTTCCGCAGTTTGACGATCTGATGGAAGCAGTGGACAAAGTGGATTCTGCAAATCTGACGATAGATGAGATCCTGCACCCGACGGGGTGGGTCATGGTCGGGTTCATTATGGATCCGCGCACTGGCCTGGGCCGCTGGAGGAACTTCCGCATTTCTAATTATCAGTTGATGGAAGAGTTGATCGATGCCTGCCGCACGCAGACGACAGACGAGATCTTATCCAATCCGGATGTTGTGGAGAGGATTGAAGTCTATAATGAGCAGAGCGAGAAATTCCAGGAGATGGTGCGCGAACACACCCGTGTGGAGGGCAATGTGATCATTTCTGATCTCCGCGGTGTGGACCCGATCTACTCCGGGAACCGCTTTATGATCTATAGCATGTACCCTGAGCAGAATATTTCGGCATGGATCGTCTCCGGGCGCGGCGGCAAGGGGTGTTCTGTGGCCACTGGTTACAGCGTTCTGAACCGCACATCCAAGGTAAATGTCGGCAGCCTGATGCTGAAATACGGCGGGGGCGGCCATATGGCAGTGGGAACGTGCCAGTTTCCGGATGAGACGATGGATGAAATGGTGCCAAAGCTCTTGAAGGAGTTAGTTGAACTGAGTAATCAGTGATGGGAGAACATAGGCAGTGGACAGAGCGGATAGGTGCTTTTTGGCGCGCCTATCCGTTTTTATAGGAGGTCAGAAGTGAAGAAAACCTGTATCCAGTGCGGGGAGGAATTTGAGATAACGGAAGGAGAGGTGGCATTCTATGAAGAAAAGGATATGCAGATCCCGGACAGATGCCGCCGATGCCGGAAATTAAACCGCATCCAGAATAGTGATCCGGTAGTAAAGAGGAAGAGAGTAATCCAGGGGATGCCAAAGAACATTTTTGGGAATCCCCGCACGGTTTTGATGGCGGTATTAATCATTGCCGTGTTTGTTGTCTCCGGTGCATTTGACCGCAGCCACGGCAAAAAGGCGGCAGACAATGTTCCGGGAAGCGCGTTATCCGGCGGCGCGGCTGCGGGAAACAGTTTACCCGGGGAAGATCCGGGTTCACAGCATATGTTTGCTTTCCGGAACTGGGATCTTCTGAATGAGCACTATGAAAAACATGGCACAGAAATGGGCTATTTATCAGCGGAAACATATCTGTCCGGTGCCAACAAAGTTATCAGTAATCCGGAATCTCTCCACAAGAGAGAGAGAGAGGATGGGGACGATCTCTATTTTCTGGAGGAGACAAAAGAACTTGTGGTAGTGTCCACGGATGGCTTTATCCGGACATATTTTGTGCCAAAAGACGGTATCGCATATTATGACCGCCAGTAGGGAACAGTCACAGGGCAGATCCCGGAACAAAAGTGGGAATACTGTTTGAATATTACAATGGAATTTTGAGGTATAGTTGGTTATGAGTGAAGGAAAGACATTATATATGGTTGTGCCATGTTATAATGAGGAACTGGTCCTGGATGAGACGACAAGGCAGCTCGTTCAAAAACTGGAGAGCTTAATGGAGCGGGGTATGATCAGCAGGGAGAGCCGTATTTTATATGTGAATGACGGTTCAAAGGATCAGACCTGGCCGATCATCGCAAGACTCCACGAGGAAAATGAGATTGTCAGTGGGCTGAACCTCTCCCGGAACCGCGGCCATCAAAACGCAGTTCTTGCGGGATTGATGTATGCGAGGGAACACAGTGACGCCGCCATTTCCATGGATGCAGATCTCCAGGACGATATCAACGCCATAGACGAGATGGTGGACAAGTTTAACAATGGTATTGATGTAGTCTATGGCGTGCGGAGCAGCCGGAAAAAGGATACGTTTTTTAAGAAATTTACCGCAGAAGGATTTTATAAGATCATGAAGTGGATGGGTGTGGACATTGTGTTCAATCACGCGGACTATCGGCTGATGAGTAAGCGGGTGCTTAACCAGTTGGACCAGTACAGGGAAGTGAACCTGTTCCTGCGGGGCATACTTCCGCTGATCGGCTATCCGTCAGATACCGTATATTATGAGAGACAGGAGCGGTTTGCCGGGGAGAGCAAGTATCCGCTGAGAAAAATGATCTCTTTTGCCCTTGACGGCATAACGTCATTTAGTGTGAAACCGATCCGCTTTATCATGAGCCTCGGCCTGTTTATCTTTATTGTGAGTATCGGCATTTTGATCTACTCTCTGGTCCGCTATTTTATGGGGGAGACGGTACTGGGCTGGAGCAGTCTGATGGTGTCGGTCTGGGCGCTCGGCGGTCTCCAGCTCCTGGCGATCGGAGTGATCGGGGAGTATATCGGAAAGATGTATCTTGAGACGAAAGGGCGCCCGCGCTTTGCGGTGCAGGATGTGCTGGACCGGGCAGAGTAGATTTTATCTGCAGAATATGACGGGGAATTTAAAAAGTCTAGGAGGAATTATGAGTGGGTTTGAAGATCTGGAGAGAAATATATGCGATGTGGTCTTTGAGGATCAGATTAAGCTGGGATACCGCAGTGAGGTGATCCGCCTGTACTATCCGCTGGCCAGCCTGAACCGGCTTATGGGGAAAGAATGCACCCGGCAGCAGATGGCGGGCGTGCTGGAAGAATTTTCCCACATTGCCGCCGGGCGGCTGGGGGCGGTGGAGGTGACAAATCGTGGAGACCAGTTTTGTCTGAGGATTCCACCTGAGGGGGCGGATTATGTCCACAGTACCCGGGATGAAAATGATTTTCTGGTAAAATTTATTGAGGTGATATCTTCGCACAACTGTGGGATCGGGGATATCATAAATATTTTCCGGCAGTATTCCGATCGTATTTTTGTTGGGAAAATGGAGAATGAGGAGTTTGATTACCTGCTCTATTTTGAGGATGGGAAGCCGAACGACTACCGCTACTGTGTTGCCCTCGAGGGGTGTCATGCCACCTATCACAGATTTACGCCGGGGGACTACGACGAGTTCGGTTTCGGGGAAGTAGTGCCGCTGGCCTGAATTAAAGCATTTTTCTGAATATTGCAACATTTTTCTTTCCTGATTCGTTGTATAAGAAAGAGAGAGTACGCAAAATGAGGAGGAAAGATACATGGAAAAATTACAGGCTCTGGCATGGTTTGTTTTAGTGGCGGCATGTGTGTTGATTCCATCGGAGCGGGTGCTGGCTGCGGAAAAGTGGAATACGAAAGAAGAGGTTTCGGTGAAAATGGGGGATTGTACCTATCGGGCATATCTGTCCTCGGACAAAACAGAGAGCTGGATTTACAGAGTGGAGCTGGAGAGCCGGGTAAGGAAACTGAAATTTCCAGAAAAAATACAGGATGCGCCAGTTACGAGGCTGGGGTTTGGCAGAGAATTATTTAGTGACCCGGAAACTTCGGATTATTACATTAGCATCTTTGGTGATTTACTGGAGCCGTGGCACGGAGTTTATGGTGAAGTTCCAGGCTGGGGGTACAATGAGGAGAAATATTATATTGAGTCAGTTGTTTTCCCCTCCGAGTTGAAAACAATCGAAAAGGGCTGTTTTTCCGGTATGCTGCGTTTAAGAAAACTGCGTTTTCCGAAAGAGCTGGCTGAATTGAAAGAATATACCATTTTGGCGTGTGATAGTCTCACAACTGTGATTTTTCCTGAAAAAATGAAAAAGTTTCATTCGGGAGCTTTTGACAAATGCAGGAGCATCGCATTCATTTCTATCTCGTCGGATAACGCAAATTTTATGACGAAACAAAATTTTTTGCTTGGGAAAAGGGGAAAGACTCTGGTGTGGGCCGCGCCCGCCACGAAAACTATTGTGATTCCCGGTTCAGTAAAAAAAATAAGTGCCCGCGCGCTGAAAGGTTCCAGGGCCGGGAGCGTTGTCCTGCCAAAGTCTGTAGAATATATTGGTTCAAAGGCTCTTTGCGGGAAGTATATAAAAAAGGTGGAGCTTAAAAAGGGAAATAAGGTATATAAAATAAAAAACGGCTGCATTTATGAAAAAAAGAATGGCCGGATAACGGCTGTCCTGGTAGAGAGGGGCTGCGTGAAAATTCCATCGGAAGTTAAAATACTGGGCGGAGGCGTCTCAGTCATGGGAAAGAATATTAAGCGTGTATATGTTCCGAAAGCAGCAAAGAAAAAATATACCCGGTGGATAAAAAAACATGGGTGGTTAGGACTGGATGACCTGTACACATATTAAAGTTAGTTTGCTGAGAAACAAAAAAGAAAGCGAGGATGTTTTTATGAAAGTGAAGTTTTTGTTTGCTGCGGTATTTCTGGGAATGCTGTGTGGCCTGTTTTTTTGTCCCGGTGGCAGCATGGCGAAAGAGCAGCAGTTTATCGTGGGCTTTGACGCTGAATTTCCACCCTATGGTTATCGGAATGAAGAGGGAGAACTCGTGGGCTTTGACTTGGATCTGGCCGCAGAGGTGTGCAGGCGGAACGGCTGGGAGCTGGTAAAGCGCCCGATCGCCTGGGATTCAAAGGATTCGGAACTGGACACCGGATCCATTTCCTGTATCTGGAATGGTTTTACTATGAACGGGAGAGAGGATCAGTATACGTGGTCGACGCCCTACATAGATAACTCCCAGGTTGTGATCGTAAAAAAGGACAGCGGCATAGAGAAGCTGTCGGATCTGGCGGGAAAAATTCTTGTAGTACAGAGTGATTCTTCGGCGCTGGCAGCGCTGACAGGGGAGGACGCCACTGAGGAAAATAAAAAACTGGCGGATAGTCTTGAAGAGCTGCAGCAGGTGGGAGATTATAACTCGGCATTTATGAATCTGGAGAGCGGGACAGTAGACGCCATTGCCATGGATATCGGTGTCGCGGCCTACCAGATGTCTGCCAAAGGTGATGTGTTCCGTATGCTGGAGGAGCGGCTGTCCTCAGAAAATTATGGCATCGGCTTCAAGAAAGGGAATGTGGAGCTGCGGGACCAGGTTCAGAAAACATTGTTTGAGATGCTGGATGACGGAACTTTTGAGAAGATCGCAAAACAGTGGGAACTGGAGAGCAGTATCTGCCTCAGCAGAGAGGATAAGGTGGCAGAGGAGGGCGCAGCGAATGCAGAGGAAAACGCTGTCAAAAAGAATAAGGTGAAAAAGCTGAGTGTGCCGGAGATTATAAAACAGTTATCATCAGGGATGCTGGCGACTTTGGCTATTTTTTTCCTCACACTGCTGTTTGCCATGCCACTGGGGCTTCTGGTGACGGCAGTGCGCATGTCGCGGATCAAAGTGTTCCAGTGGATCGCGAGGATCTATATTTCCATTATGAGGGGAACCCCGCTGATGCTACAGCTTCTGGTGGTATTTTTCGCCCCATATTATGTGTTTGGAATCACCGTATCCTATTCCTACCGTTTTTACGCCGTGCTGATCGGTTTTTCGCTGAATTACGCCGCATACTTTGCTGAGATTTACCGGGCGGGGATCCAGAGTATTCCCGATGGGCAGCGGGAGGCGGCCACTGTGATGGGTTACAGCCGGCTGCAGATTTTCTTTTTCATTATTTTTCCGCAGATGGTGAAACGGGTTCTGCCTCCGGTGACAAACGAGGTCATTACTCTTGTGAAAGATACTTCGCTGGCGTTTGCCCTCGCCTATACAGAGATGTTTACAATGGCAAAACAGATTGCGGCGGCCCAGACGTCGTTGCTGCCGCTGTTTGTGGCGGGTGTGTTCTATTTTATCTTCAATTTTGTGGTTGCATTTATCATGGAGCGGATAGAGAAAAAACTGGATTATTACCGATAGATTGAAAAACGGAAAGTTTTTATAATCTAAATTATAATAATCTGGATTATAAATAGGAGGAATATAGATATGAGCGTTTTGGTAATGGATCATGTTGAGAAGAGCTTTGACGGGAAAGAGGTGTTGAAAGATATCACTCTACGGGTGGATGAGGGGGAGGTAGTTTCTGTGCTCGGCCCCTCCGGGTCCGGAAAATCCACGCTATTGCGCTGCGCCACGTTTCTGGAGCGGATGGATCAGGGAGAGATATCTTATGGTGAGGAAAAGTTTGTGCGGAAAGGAAATACCGGAGCCGTGTACCCGGATAAAAAGACAATACAGAGGGCCCAGGAGTATTTTGGCTTAGTGTTTCAGGATTTTAATCTGTTTCCGCATTACTCGGTGATGAAAAATATCACAGACGCCCCGCTGAAAGTGCAGAGGCGGGAGCGGACGGAAGTTTTTGAGGAGGCGCGGCAGCTGTTAAAAAAGCTCGGCCTGGAGGGGAGAGAGGAAGCGTATCCCTGTGAATTGTCCGGCGGGCAGCAGCAGAGGGTTGCCATTGCCAGGGCGCTGGCACTGAACCCGAAAATGTTGTTTTTTGACGAGCCGACTTCTGCTCTTGATCCAGAGATCACCGCGGAGATTCTGCGGGTGCTGAAACAGCTGGCGGAGGAGAAGATGACTATGGTAATCGTCACCCACGAGATTGATTTTGCGAGAGCCGTGTCCGACCGGGTTGTCTTTATGGATGGCGGTATGGTGGTCGAAGAGGGGACGCCAGAGCAGGTGATCGACAACCCCTCCAATGAGAGGACAAGGGCATTTTTGACAAAATTGAGATAAGTTTTTGTGGAATAACGGATTGCGGCAGGGCATACACTGGTAAAAAAAGATTGCCGGAGGTATGGTGATGAGCCGATGCAGAAAATTCTTCCTGTGTCTTTTGTCAATGGGGATTTTGCTGAATCTTGTGGCCTGTGGTGGTGGAGCGGCAGGGAAGAAAAAGGAGAGCCGCGGGCAGGACTGGGATTATACAGTAGTTCCGACAGTTGACATACCGGAAGATTTTTCAAAGGAGATAGAAGAAAAAAAGATAAATGCGTTTCAGATGACTTATGATGATGGGGCATATCTGTATGTGGCCGTTGGATATGGGGAACAGGACAGCGGCGGATTCAGCATCCAGGTTCTCGGTCTGTACGAAAAGGGGGAAAATCTCTGCCTGGAGACATCGCTGGCCGGGCCCGGAGAGGGGACGGTGGTGAGTGATAAGGCCAGTTATCCCTATATCGTCATCAAAACACAGAAGACAGATAAAGAAGTAGAATTTGATGTGTAGTGGCATTTATAAATAATATCCAGGGGAACAAACAGTCCTCTGGATATTTTTTAGTGTGCTATTCAGGCGCATATGTTTACTGCATCAATTCTTCCAATTCGAGCACCATATCATTGATTTTATCAATCTGCTCTGACATGCCCACAATATCTGCGGCATTGCCCTGTACCATCTGATTGATATTGTTAAATTCCTGGTTTTCCTCATCAATTTTTGCCGAAATATCTTCGCTGATAGAGATTGTGCCGCTGATCACGTCACTCTGGTGGCTCTGCAGCTGGTCGGCCTGCGCGATCGTATTGACAGAAGCTTTTAACAACTCCAGCATATTGCCTACCCCTTTAACCGTTTCCAGCATCATCTCATTTTGGTTGCGCATTTTCACTGCATTGTCGTTCATGCAGCGCATCACCGTTTCCGTGCCGGACTGTACCCGGGAAATCACATCGCCGATCTCTCCCAGGGATACTTTTGTGTTCTCAGCCAGGTTGCCGACCTCCTGTGCCACTACAGCAAATCCCCTCCCGGCTTCCCCGGCTCTGGCGGCCTCTATGGATGCATTCAGAGCCAGCAGATTGGTTGAAGCTGCTATTTCATTTATGATATCGAGCGTGCGGCCGATCTCCCCGACTTCACTGTCGAGCTGTTCTGTGACACGGATCGTGCTCTCTGTCGATTTTGACACATCCTCGCTGATCGATATGAGCTGTGACAGGGCCGTGTCGCTTGAAATCGAGAGTTCCATCAATTCTTTTGACAGGCCGTTCAGCTCTGCCATCTTGTCCACCATCTCGCGGTTGCTCTGGTTTAATTCGGACAGATTATCTTTGCTCTCAGAAGATTTCATCAGTATTTTTTCGCTGTTGTTCAGCAGAGTTTCGCTGATTGCGGACAATTCCTCTGTAGAGGCGCTCTCGTTCTGGGAGGTGGACAACAGGTACTCACTTGCGCTGCCAAGTTTTTCGGACAGCACAGCTACTTTTTTCAGAATCCCCTCTACCCGGCGGTTGTTTTCCTCCAGTTCATCTTTTTTTGCACTTACAAGAAAATGATTCATAAAAAAAATCATTGCGGCCAGTCCTACCAGTGCCAGGACAAGGGCAGTGAGACACACGATCAGATCTGTAACAAACAGTGAGTCTCTCACCGGGAGCAGGTTCTCTCCATTTATCACCCAGGCGATAAACAGGGAGACAAGACAGGACAGCCCTGCGCCAAGTGCCAGTTTCAGATCCAGAAAAAAACCAATCAGTATGATAAAGAAAAAGAGAAAACCCCAGAAAGTCCTGCAAGGGATAAGGTATATAATAAAATTCCACTGAAACACCAGGGCGGTAATTGAAAAAATCTTCCCTATGCGGAGACGGTTCTCTTTTAAATAACCATCTTCAAAAGATGTGTGCACAAGCACAAAACCGGCAGTCAGAATACCGATATCCATCAGATCAAATACCAGCAGCCCGCTCCAGGGCACGGTGGGATATAGTCCGAGGACTTTCATTAATGTATACAATACTGCGGCACACATACAGGAACAGACCAATAAAATAATTCCCCAGCGGAACACAGTCGATAAATATACTTCAAAAGCAGTTTTCTTTTGCTGCATACAGAACGCCTCCCTCGTAATATATAAGCTGATTATAAAGGATTCCGGGAGGATATTTCAATAAAGATGTTCTGAGCGTTAAATTTTTGTTCTGAGCGTTTTTGTCACATATGGATATCAATGGAGAACAGCCCTTCTTCCAGATGCCACTCCACAGTGCCGCCGTAACTCTCCACCGTCATTTTTATATTGTGCAGGCCGTATCCAGGAGTGCCGTCGCCGCGTTTTGTGCTGTAGAACACCCCATCCTGCACAGTTGCACTTTCGTCTGCCGCGTTTTTTATCGTGATGTAGAGGCGTTCCTGGTAATGTTTTATGGTCAGGAAAAATGTTTTCTCCCGCTCCGGCGGAAGTGCCATCAGAGCTTCTTTTGCATTTTCTATGGCATTGCCAAAGATCACACAGAAGTCGTTTTCGCTGACAACAATGTCATCGGGGAATTTCCCGATGACCTGCCATGTCAGGCTGTCCGTTTTCAGCACCTCATCTATCAGGTCATTTACAAAACAGTCGGCTATGCCGTTGCCAGTGTGGACAAGGCTGTTCCGTATCTCCAGTCCGGAGAGCGCATCTACATATTCCTTTACCGCGGGGAAATTATCTTCTTCGCACAGTGCCTCAAGAGCCATGATATGCTTTTTAATATCGTGCCGGAATTGCCGGATCCCTGTCTCTTTCTGTATCAGCTTATAGTAATATTTTTTCTGCAGAGTCATCTGCTGTTCTCTTTTCTGGTAGATCCACTGGATATGTGTCATAAAGAAAACAAAGATCAGAATACCGATGACAGACAGTACAATGGATGTGATGAGGACCATGTAATCTGCGGCTAACAGTTCCGGATCGGTGTAAAACAGGCCATGTCCTTTTATCCTGCAGGAAATGAAGAGGGAGAGGATCAGAGCGGTTCCGGTCAGAAGAATGAGCCTGACATCCAGAAAAAAACAGGTCAGGATCAGAAAGAAAAAGAAAAAACCCCAGAATGTCCCGGACGGGACCATATAGAGGATATAATTCCACTGGATGACCAGACTGGCAAAACTGAAAATCTTTCCGACGCGCAGCCGGTTTTCCCTCAGAACGCCATTGTGCACAGACCGCCGGATGATATAGAGAGCGATGAAAAAGAAAAGCAGATCCATCGCATCAAATATGAGCAGCTGCAGCCAGGAGACCTGGGGATACAGACCAAATATTTTTGAAATAGTATAAATTATGGTGGCACAGAGGCAGGCACAGACAAGTGTTAAAAGCCCCCACCGGTAGATTGTTGATATATAAATATCATACACCATCTTTTTTGTGTTCATAGCGCTCCTTTTTTCTAACCGAGTTTGTAGCCGCGGGATCAGTATCTGGCATATTCCAGGCAATAGCGGTCATACATTTTTTTTGCCATGGGTTTCATTCTCACGGAGATGGGGAGGGTGCCGTGTTCGGTCACGACTTCCTTTTCCTGCCATTTTGTTATCCGGGCGGCATTCACAAGATAACTTTTGTGTATGCGGATAAAGTGGACCGGAGCCAGCATTTTTTCCAGTTTCTCCAGAGAGATGCGCAGGAGCTGTTCACTGCCGTCCTCCAGAATAAATTTGCTGTAGATATGTTCGGAGACAATGTAGACGACCTGCCTGCTGTCAATTTTATTGTCAATAATAATATAATTTTGTAGTATCTGTATGGCTCTCGGCAGTATTTCCGTCATGTGGGCCTCCAGATTTTTCTTTTCGATAAAGCCAAAAACCTGGATGCCAAAGGCGGAAGACATCAGTTCATCGTGCTCCGTCACAAACAGGATCATCGTCTTTTTACTGGCCTGCTGGAATTGTTCTTTAATCTGGATCCCATTAATTCCCGGCATCTCAATGTCCAGAATCAGAAGGTCTGGATCCTCATCACATTTTAAGAGGTCTTCGCCGGTTTCAAATTCAAATATTTCTGCCGAGACATGGATATTATCCAATATATTCTGGCACAGCGCGGTAATCCGTTTTAAATCGCGCTTCTCATCTTCACATATCGCTATCCTCATTTTTTTCCTCCGCTCACATATGCAGAAAAGCTGCTTGTTTTTCTATTATACTAAGGGTGGGGTCATTATACAAGTAATTTTCTTTCCATCATTTCGATTGTTTTTTTCCCCCATCTGTATTATAATATAATTGTTCAATTGGCCGAATGCACCAGAGAAAGAGGGGGACTGACCGAATGGAGCGAATATTACTGGCAATAAAAAAGGCATGTGGATGGATTATTTGGGATGTTCTCACTATTATAATGTTGATCGGACTACTGGTAATCGTGCTGAAAGATATATCGGACCCCGCAGTCAAAGTGGCGCTTTTGATTCTTGTGTTTGGGGCGGCGCTGCTGTCGCTGTCCATGAAATACTGGTTCAGTAACAGACAGAGCGGCCGGGATGATGTGACTGGCGGGAAGAATAAAAAGGAATTTGAGAGGATTACAAAGAAACTGCTCCGAGGGAATGGGGAGTATGTGCTCGTCTATGCTAATATTGACCGCTTTAAACTGATCAATGAGACATATGGAAATGATGTAGGGGATCAGATCCTCAGGAAAATCCAGCTTTTACTGGACAATGAGGTCGTCCGGGGTGAGACTTCGGGCAGGATCATGGCGGACAATTTTGGTATGCTGATGAGATTTAATACGATGAAACTGCTGAAGCAGAGATTGTCGCGGATCAATCACCAGATGGCAGAGCTGGCGGATGAAAAGGGAAATCCATATGGGATCGTTCTGTATTTCGGGGTGTATAGGATACACGACAAAAATATGGAAGTCAGCACGATGCTGGAACACGCCAATGTGGCCTTAAAAAAGATTGGGCCGTCTTATCTGGTTCCCATCGGCATTTACAGCAAAGCGGATATGAACCATCTTGAGCGGGAAAAGATGCTGGAGATGAAAATGCAGAGCGCGCTGGAACACAGGTGTTTTATTCCCTATCTGCAGCCAAAGTATGAGCTGGAGACAGAGACGATTGCGGGCGCAGAGGCGCTGGTCCGCTGGATTGACCCGAAGGAGGGGATGATCTATCCGGATGAATTTATCCCGCTTTTTGAGGGAAATGGATTTGTGACGGAAGTGGATCTGTATATGTTCGAGGAGATCTGTAAGCTGATACATAAATGGAATGAGGAGGGGCGGAGACAGATTCCCATCAGCGTGAATTTGTCGAGAAGCCATTTTTCTGTCCCTAATTTTTTTGATGAGTACGAGAATATATTGAAAAAATATAATATTCCGCCGAAGTCGATTGAGATTGAGCTCACGGAGTCACTGTTTTACAATGATCTGTCCGCTCTGAATGATCTGGTGTCCCGGATCCACAATGCCGGGTGTTTGTGTTCGATCGATGATTTTGGAAGCGGATATTCTTCTTTGAATATGCTCAAGGATGTTGAAGTGGATGCGCTGAAGCTGGACCGCGTATTTTTTGAAAATAATGTGGATAAGCGGGGCAAGGATATTATTCAGAGCGTGATCCATCTGGCACAGGCATTGGAGCTCCACACGATTTCCGAGGGTGTGGAAGAGCGGGCACAGGTAGAATTTCTCAAGCAGATGAACTGTGACCTGATCCAAGGTTATGTGTTTGCAAAGCCAATGCCCATACCACAGTTTGAGGAGTTAGCTTTTGGTGAAAAGGCAGGATGACCGATTATAAATACAGCCGCTTGTGGTTTCGATAACGGTTCCGGCGGTACATGATTTCGTGGAACAGCACAACCTCGATCATATCGCGGAGGAGAGTCCCCTCTTTCGGATATGCGTCGGGGTATTTTTTTCGAAATTCCTGTTCAATTCCAGAGGCCATGATCCGGAGAGCTGTTTTGTCTGGATATACATCAAACATCAGGCTGCCCTCATATTCCATCATGTCGCACTGTTCTTCTACAAATTCGCTGATCTGGCGGGTTATCTGGGGATATAAGTATTTCAGGTAGGCATTGTCTTCTTCCAGCTCCCACAGTTTCGTGCTGCCGGGTGCCGGGGCGATTGTCGGGATTACTGGCTTTTCAAAAGAAAATATAAAATCCGGATTGTCGTAATGGCTCATTTCATTCTCCCAGTCAGATGTTTACTTTAATATATGAATGAGATAAAAATCTGTTATTAAAAATCTCAACTACAGCTTGCACTTTTTGGGGATAGTCGTTACAATGTAAACTGTGGGGAGAAAAAAGCGTTAAGGAATGGAGATTTATATGATAAAGAATATATATAAGGCAGTCGGGCTTGTTTTAATTTTTTTCGGTGCATTGTTTTATTTTGGAAACCGCATGCAGACCGGTGTGAACGATACCGGGACAAGCCGGCAGCTGGGCAGTGAGACTTTTCCCTATATGCAGCTGGAGACCCAGGGGAAGATCGTCAGCACTCTTTATGGTTACAGCGCGCCTATGGAACCGGACATTTTAAGGGAGTCTATGACACCGCTGGCATCGGATAAGACAATTATCGTCCTGCTGGGGGAAGCGGCTACCCGGCTTACTTCACTTGGTTATGAGATCGTGGATAAAGAGAGCGGGGAAGTCTATGCAAAGACAGAGCCGGTGGCTCTGACGGGAGGGCAGAAACAGCTGGAGATTAAATTTACGTACAATTTTGCCACCAGCACAGAGTATATCCTTGATCTGATGGGCACGTCCAGCGAAGGGAGAAAGATCCACTATTATACCCGGCTGAAATACTATCTGGATGATTCCCATCTGGCGGAAAAAATGAATTTTGCAGAGAAATTCCACAAGAACACGTTTGAGAAGAGGAAAGAGGAAGAACTGGGCCGCTATCTGGAACCGAGCAGCACCAATAGAAATTCCACCCTTGCCTCAGTGGATATTACTTCCAGTTCAGATCTTGTGACATGGGGGAGCATGTCCCCGAAAGTGATTTCCAATGAACTGGTGACAGTGAAAGAATACAATATGGAGACCGCCTGTATACAATATAATTATTTCGTGAAGGCGGAGACGGATTCCGGTGAGGAAACCTATCATGTGAAAGAGTTTTACCGGGTCCGGCATGCAAGCGGCCACGACTATCTTTTAAATTTTGACCGGACGATGGAGGCAGAATTTGACAGCCGGCTTGTCAGTACCCAGACCAGCCAGCTGAAAATCGGCATCACAAATGACAGCGACAGCAGGATGCTGCATAACAAAGCGGAAAATGTGCTCTATTTTGCCAGGGGGGGAACGCTCTATCAGTATGACATGACGGCGAACCGGATCACAAAAATATATTCCATGTTCAGTGAGGATGCCTCCTATGATTACCGCTCCTATGACGAGCACTCGATCCGCCTGTTGAAAGTGGACAAGGATGATAATCTGTATTTCTGCGCCTATGGATATTTTCCGCGGGGCGCTTATGAGGGAGATGTGGCAGTTGTACTGTATGAATATACGGCGAAAGGAGAGCTGCTCGAACTGGTCTATATGCCCAGCAGTACAACATATCAGCAGTTAAAGCACGATTTTGAGGAATATGGCTATGTGAGTACACGGGGAATTTATTATTTCACCGTGGCCAACACGGTATATGCCTACAACATTGCCGGAAAGCGGCTGGACAAACTGGCAGAAAATATAAAGGAAAGTTCCTTTATGACGATGGAGAAGGTCAATTGTTATGTGTGGTCTTCCAATCTGAAGAGCGGCTATGGGGAGAGTATCACGGTCTACAATCTGGAGACCGATGAGAGACAGGTGATCTACCAGCCGGATGAAAAAACGTATGTGCGGCTGCTTGGGGTGATCGAGGGGAATTTTCTCTATGGCTATGTGAAAAAGTCTGCTATTACACAAAACAAAGACGGGAGCAGGGTTGTTCCGTGTTATGAATTATATATAGCAGATGTTGAGGGAAAAGTTGTGAAAAAGTTTAACTGGAAAAATGAGTTTGTCCAGAGTATCCAGTCAAACGGAAATGTGGTAAATGTCACGCTGTGCAAAAAAGATGCGGGCGGAAAGTATGAAAAGTCAAGGGAAGACAGTATTTCTAATCAGGCCCAGACCACGGCGGAGAAGTTTAAGTATGGTTCGCGTGTGACCAGCCGTTCGCTGACGGAATGGTATATCCAGTTTCCCTCGGAATTTGTTATGCCCTCTGTCCCGTCTCTCGCAGATGGACCGAAAATGCTTAAATCCGCGGACCGCTTTGTGCGGCTGGAACAGCCCGGCATCGCCAAGTATTATGTGTCCGCGGCAGGCCGCATTACGGAGTCTTTTGAGAGTGCCAGGCAGGCGATCCGGGCGGCGGATGAACAGATGGGGGTTGTCGTATCCAGCGACCATCAGGTTGTGTGGGAGAGGAGCGGCAGCTTTCTGCAGAACAGTATCGGCGGCATGGAGATGCAGCGGGAGGAAGAGGGCGTATCGAATTTGGCGGCGTGTGCCTATATGGTGTTGAAACTCAACCATGTGTCGGTGGATGCCAGAAAATTGTCAGCGAAGAAGAAGCCCATCTATGATATGCTCGCGGAGTATCTGCGCTGTCCGGTGAACTTAAAAGGGTGTACGCTGGAACAGGTGCTTTATTTTGTCAGCAATAATAAACCAGTCATTGCTATGACAAGTGATAACAAAGGGGTTGTGATCAGTGGTTATTCTACAACGCAGCTCACCCTCTATAACCCGGAGACCGGGCGGCAGGCAACAGTGAGCCGTTCGGAATATGAGACGGTATTTAAGAACGCCGGAAATCGTTTTATCAGTTATATGAATGTGGAGTGATGCCAGAATGAAAAATCTGATCGGAAGAGCCATAGAGGCGAGGAAGAATGCTTATGCGCCATATTCGGGATTTATGGTGGGGGCGGCGCTGGAGTGCGGTGACGGAAGTATTTACACAGGCTGCAATATTGAGAATGCGGCGTTTACCCCTACGAACTGCGCTGAGAGGACGGCTTTTTTTAAGGCGGTCAGTGAGGGGAAAAGGAAATTTTGCCGGATTGCCATTGTCGGTGGAAAAGGGGGGGAGATGACGGCCCCTGCCCCCTGTGGGGTGTGCCTTCAGGTCATGGCGGAATTTTGTGAGGCGGAGACTTTTGAGGTTATTATGGCCGTGAGCGAAGAGAATTATAGTGTAAAGAGACTGGGCGAGCTGCTTCCCTGTGGATTCTCGCTGTGAGAAAGTGAGGAATGGACGTGGAGTTACCTGCTAAATTTTGTGAGGAGATGAAGAGGATCCTGGGTGATGAGTACCAGGATTATCTTGCGTCTATGGGGGAGAGCCGGAAATATGGCCTCCGGGTCAATACCGCTAAAATTTCCGTAGAGGAGTTTGAAAAGATGGCGCCTTTTCCACTGACGAGGATCCCTTATGTGGATAATGGTTTTTTTTATGA
>CANRMO010000032.1 GCA_947631755.1 uncultured Lachnospiraceae bacterium
CGGGAAAGCCCGAAAATACGGGCTATACCGACATATAAGAACTTCTAAAGAGATAATCTAAATTCACCAATAATTTTCAGAATAAAATATACAGAAACTGAGTCATGCGTTCCCCATCCATCCTTTTGCCCAAAATAAATATTTGTTACCCACCTCCAGGCCATTGCAAGGAGCTTTAACCTTTTATTATCTAATAACTTCTCATCTGGGTTGATTGAAATTCTATGTGTATGTTCGTCATAATCTATACTTGTATTATTAACTGTCCTCTTGATTTTCGGTAACTCCTGCAAAAAAGATGCCGATGTCCTTTGTATTACACTGCTGCCATCAAAAAAACCATGCCCTGCCTCATTCTGGACATTCGATATTTTCCTGACACTATTTTTGCTGTAGCGAGGTAATTTTCTCATATCTCTCTCAAATTGACCAGGTAACACTGTCTGGTTTATTTCTTTTCTTCTAATCGCTTTTTCCCCATACACAAGATCCCTTGGCATTCTTTGCATCATATACATATACAATTTCTCCTTATCATATTATCTCTTCGCTTTCACAAAGACTCCCCTAATCCCACCAGAAATACCAGACTTTAGACTTATTCAGGGAGTCCGCCACTTCCCCCAGCGTCCCGCTGGCCGTACACTGGTCCACCCGGTCAGGGGAAAACGCATAATGCTCCCTCGCAAGTTTCCACGCTCTCTCTTCATCGCAGAGCGCCCTCCCCACATAAAACTCAACCTCATCATGGGACAGGACAGCCGGAACCGCGCCATATTCCTCATACCAGAAACGGCAGACCTCCATCATCTCCGAGGCCGGGGGGCACTCATTCCAGCCGCCGACAGGAACCCAGGCAATCACTTCCCACGGATTTGCCACGGGGATCTCAAAGAGAATCGTCTCGCGGATCCCCTCGTCCCCATAATTCGTAAATGCGGTCAGTCCATTGATAAGATCACCGCCCGCCAGTTCACCCAGCCACTCTTCGTTATCTGTACCTGGATCTGCCTCGTAATCTTCCACGTATTCCTTATAGCGTTCCGCGAGAATTTCTTTTCCGCAGCCAGTCACCTTCGCAATTTCCTCTTCTCTCGAATAATTGTCCTCCTCTAATATTCCAAGCCAGTCCTCCAGCGTGTCGTCTGACACTACGAGCACGGGAGTAAAACCCTCCTTTTTGCCGCGTTCCAGTGCCTCCAGATACGCCTCGTTCACCTCATTCGCAGCGGAATCCGCCGTAAATACCTGGTGGGGACAATTTACTTTCTCAATAATTGATTTCGTGATCTCTGTCATCGCTCTTTCCTTTCATTCATCTTTTTTTCGTCGCTTTTTTCGTCGCTAAAAAAGCGACGAAAAAAGCGACGAATTATTTTAATCGATACAACTTTCCTTTCGTTTTCCCATTATCGACAAGTTTATCTAACAACACCAATTCTTTCAATAATTCCTTTGTCCTTGTATTTTTAAGCCCCAGAATCCCGGCAATTTCCGTTGTTTTATGCCATTCTCCATCTGCCATAAAATTCAAAACCAAAGAATATTGTTCCATTTTCCTGGTGGAATTTTTCGTCGCTTTTTCATCATTTCTTATAGCCTCATCATCTTCTTCCAAAAACGCCGGATGAATTGGAATTCGTATTCTCATTGCGCGTCTATCTTCATCTGTAAAGAATTCTGCCCGTGGTGAACCATTCTTTTCCAATTCTTCTTGTATCGTAGGAATACCAGACGAGTGACCCTCTGACAAATCCAGTTCTTTCAAAAATTCTCCCAGCCTTCTGTTTCGATAATATCTTGAAACAAATCTCTTGCCTTCTGCTATTGTCTTTTCTGATATTAACCGGTCAATACCCGGGAAATTCATAATATTTATGCAGTCTGGCTCTATTTCTATAGTCACTGGCTCACAGGACATATAATCTCTGTGATAAAATGCATTAACAACAGCCTCTTCGATTGCTTGATATGGATAGTTCATAATCCTGAGAGCTTCCATTTGATTGGGTACCTTAATTACCTTTTCGCGAATAAACAGATTACGAAAGCGTTCCATTGTTGCCTGAATCATCTGTGGTACTGAGCCTGTAATGTTCGGAAAATCTTCACTAATACTTGGATTTTCTACACTGCCTTCAGGAAAAGACGTCATCTGCACATAAGTATACCTAAAAAACTTATCCTGATGATCACAGAACATCATGATTGCCACATTCTGAATATATCTAAGTTCTGGTGGTCCTACTAACAGCTGCATATCTTCCAATATTTCTTCCACGCCACGTTCTCTGACCTGCTTTGCAAGTTTACTACCTGTTTTGCGTAAATGATCCTCCAAAAGAACAGGCGAAACATCATCAAAAGTTGCTTTATGATTTGCCCTACAATCAAAAGGAGTCTGATCAGACATATTAATTAATTCTCGTTCCTGCTCAGGGTTTGCTTTCACAGAGCTGGTAAGATAGCGAATATAATAGCTGTACTTCTTGTCCTTTTTACCTGTGACATATTCTGGAGATTTGTAAGGTCGCTGCTGCCCGGTTCTTGCTACAATGACAAGAATCCACTTCCCATCTACCTCTGATGGAATTACTCTTGGAAAATATGGGGGAGATATCATATTATTATAGCCAACCATTTCCTTTTCAATTTTATCGAGCATATATTCCGGAATTCCTTTTACCGGACGTACTGCTACACCATTCTTCTCCTCAAGTCCAACAACAATATATCCACCACCGTCATTATTGAAATCATTTGCAAATGCACAAACACTGTGATAGATATCATCAGGATTCCATCCAGCTTTAAACTCTATGCGATCAGATTCTATTTTTCTTTTGTTTAATAAATCTTCTACGCTTATTTCAAGTTCCACAGTGTCAGCTCCTTTATTTGTTAAAAATCCAACTTCTCTCCCAGCTTTCTCTTAGGAACTGTTTAGAAATAACTTTGCACTTTCGCTTCGGGAAATGCTTGCATATAGGACATTTCCCAAAGCAAATTTAAAAGTTATTTCGTGACAGTTCCCTACTTTCCAATGCATGATTGCTTCTTGTTTCATTAAACTGATATTCTCTAAGAACAGGCATTCCGCCAAACTGCAGGTATTTCTGAAACTTCTCATCCATTGTAACCGCAGAATCAAATTCATAAAAGGTAAGAAACTCTTTAAACGAAAGCGGCAGCATACGGATTTCCACATCTTCTGATTCCGGTTACGATTTTTACCAGGTCAACATCCTTATTTTCTACAAGTTGTTTCAAATATTCCGGACGGTTTATAAGTTTAACCATGACGCACCCCTCCATCCCTACTATCTATTATAATGAAAAATGCAAAAAAAACAAATATATATTTAAAGTTACCCGCAATTTCCTGCGAAAACATTGATAATATCCCTGCCTTATGCTATCCTTTTAGGCAGAAAAATCTGGTCGGAAAGGGAGATGGCTGTTCTTGAAAAAAATTTTAATTGTTGACGATGATCTGCATATCGGAAATGTTTTGGAGGAAGCCCTCACCGGCGAGGGTTATGCTGTGAGCCGGGCCTATTCCGGAACAGAGGCGGTGCTCATGCTCTCCGGATCCCGCCCGGACCTCGTTCTCCTGGATCTCATGCTGCCCGGACTGAGCGGTGAGGAGGTACTGCCCCACATAAAAGGGATCCCAGTCATTGTGATGAGCGCAAAAGTCGATGTAGACAGCAAAGTCGCTCTCTTACTGGAGGGCGCGGCAGACTATGTGACAAAGCCGTTTCACATGAAAGAACTGCTGGCCCGCGTAACGGTCCATCTCCGCACCCATACCGCGGCCAAAGAAGCAGATATACTATCCTTTGACGGCATCGAGCTCCGGACAGATATGCGGGAAGTCCGTGTAAACGATACGCCTGTACACCTCACAAGGACTGAGTATGCGCTCTTAAAACTCCTGCTGCTGAATCAACCGCAGATATTATCTAAATCTACACTTCTTGACCGCATCAGTGAGGACACACCCGACTGCACAGAGAGTTCACTCAAAACACATATCAGCCACCTCCGGGCAAAATTGTATAAGGCCGGCAGAAAAGACTACATTGAAACGGTGTGGGGGATTGGGTTCCGGATGAGAGAGTGATCCACAGACGGATAAAATACTATATCCGAGGGTGCCTCAACAAAATCTCAACCATTTTCTTTACCGTTTTCTCAACTCTTTTGGGCTATCATAATGCTATGACACACAAGTCCGGTCATGTTTCAAAACATTTCTCATTGGAATACTATAGGAGGTAACTTATCATGTATACTCTCATCCGTGCAGAATTTTTCCGGTGCACAAAAATCAGGCTCTTCTGGCTGTCCCTGTGCCTGTGTCCGGCGGCAGGGATCTTCTCCGGCTGTCTGGTCTCCGCAAACGAGGAAAACTTTTTCCCGATCCTTCTTGCCCCTTCCTCTCTGATACTGGGTATCTTTCTGTCCCTGAATACAGGACGAGAGTACAGTGACGGCACCGTCCGCAACAAGCTCATTGCGGGAAATACAAAAACACAGATCTTTCTCGCCAGGCTGTGCTGCAGTGTGCCCACAGGCGCACTCATGGCCGCGCTTTTTATACTGCCATTTTCTATGTTGAGCGCTGGCACACTGCACTCTTTCATACCGGCGGATATTTTGTGGCACGCCGTCCTCACTTTCATACTATTGCACGGCACATGGGCCGTCATATTTACCGTTGTCAGTTCCCTCATCTCATCAAGAGAGGTCGGCAGCATCATAAATCTGCTGTTGATCATTTTGATCGCGGTCATATGCAGCACCATTGAATTTGAACTGGGCCACCCGGAATTTATACAAAACGAAGAGGCTTCTCTCGTGCCCGTGACCCAGGAGGAATTGGAACAGATCCATAACAACACCTTTGCGGGTTCCTATTTCACATCCCCCGAACAGGGCGCAGCAAACCATTATTACAAATATGAGACAGACATTAGCGCGACAAAAAATCCAGCCTATGTGCAGAGGCCGCGCCGCACCATATTAGAAACCGTGTATTATCTTCTCCCCAGCGGCCAGACAGGCAATTACATCTCCTATTTCACCGCCTGCTTTTGTGGCGATGATCCTCTGGCGGCAAAGGAAAAGGACTATAAGATGCTGGACTGGCTCCCTCTGTATTCTCTCATCCTCATGGCCGTTTTGTCGGGAACCGGACTGTGCCTGTTCCGCAAAAAAGAGTTCTTTTTTTAATCTGCATCTGGGGCGGGAAACGAGATTCGGATATTCAATTTCCCATTTTCATAGCCAGCGGTAATCGTCCCGCCCATCTGCTCTGTGAGGATCCTTGCGATCGACAGGCCCAGGCCCGTCGACTTTCTCGCACTCTCTACTGTGAAAAAACGGTCAAAAAGGCGTTCCACCTGTACTTCACTCAGGCCGGAGGCCGTGTTAGAAAATGTGATGTCCCCCTGCTCTGCCAGCGCGATATACAGATCGCCATCACTGTACTTGATGGCATTATTCATTAAATTTGAAAATATGCGGGACAGAGCCGCCCGGTTGACTTTCCGCATCACCCTGTGCTCCGTTATGTGAATGACCGGCTCTATATTTCTCTCTTTTAATGCGGCATAAAAACTCAGTGCGCTCTCTTCCAGAACTCCGTTTATCTCCAAAAGCTCTGTGGCAGTGTCGTATTCCGGTGATGTGATAACCGAATAACGGAATAGCTCTTCTGTGAGCTGTTCCAATAATTCCGTGCGGTTTTTTATGACATCGATATACCGGGTTATTGTCTCGCTTTTCTCCGCCTTTTCAAGTAGCTCCAGATAGGCCCGGATCGCCGTGAGGGGAGTGCGGAGATCGTGGGAAATTCCTGCCACGGCATTTTTTAACTCCATGTCCCCCTGCACAAACCGATGCCTCTGCCGGCGCAGCTCTCTTAACTGCTCATTGATGTCACCGGCGAGGCGGTTCATGGCTCTGTCACCCGTCGTAACAGAGATCAATGTGTTTGTGTCACTCTTTAATTTATCAGAAAATCCCACCCGTATTTCATTGGCCCCTCTCCTCATTAACACAATCTTTGCGGACAGTACAACTATCACAGCCATCAGCGTGGCACATAACAATATAAGCCAGACCACGATACCGCCTCCCAACTATATATTTTTTTCACCCCCCACAAGATTCATATAATAATTTTCAAGACTTTCACCCCGCTCCTGCATATTTACAATATTGCAATTTTGCTCCGCGAGCCTGACCGCCAGGTCGGTGACGCCGATCTCCCCGAAAATATCCGCCTCACTGTCAGAGAAAATAGTATATTCCATCCCCTCTTCATCCAGTACCCGGCTCAGCGCCTTCGTGTCTGATACCGTCACATGGATACATTTGCAGCAGATGGATTCCAGATCGGCGGCACTGATCTCTTTCACGATGCACCCTCTGTCGATAAACCCAAAATGAGTTGCCAGTTTTGACAGTTCGTCAAGAATATGGCTCGAGATCAGAACCGTAATTCCGTATTCACGGTTAAGCGTCAGGATCAGTTCCCGGATCTCGATAATGCCCTGTGGATCCAGTCCGTTGACTGGTTCATCCAGAATGAGAAAATCCGGATTTCCCATAAGAGCAACAGCGATGCCAAGTCTCTGGCGCATACCGAGAGAGAAATTCTTCACTTTCTTCTTCCCAGTATCCATAAGTCCCACAAGTCTGAGAATATCCCCGGTCCCCTCACCAGTGGGCAGTCCCAGGATCCGGCGCTGGACTCTCAGATTATCCTCTGCCGTCATATCCAGATAGATGGCCGGTGCCTCCACCACCGCACCGACCCTCCGCCGCGCGCCCGCGATCTCCTTCCGGCAATTATCGATGCCATAGAGAGAATACCCGCCCCCTGTCGGCTCCTGGATGCCACAGACCAGACGCATCAGCGTAGTCTTTCCCGCCCCATTTTTTCCGACAAAACCATAGATCGCCCCCTTGGGAACGCACATCGTGAGCCCATCTAGCGCGTTAAACTTTCCGTACTTTTTCCTTAAATCATTTGTTGTAAGGACATATTCCATCTCTTCACCTCCTTAGGACACAATACCTCAGACTCGTTGAGAAAACGGTAAAGAAAATAGTTGAGATTTCGTTAAGTATTTCCAGCATATTAATACGATTTTTCATTATTGTACTACTGCTGCCAGTTATATTCAATCTCCTCTTATTAATCCAGTAATTTATTTTTCGATATACCTTGACAGACAAGGTATATCATGTTATATTATATTCAATTTGAAAAATATGTCGCTGATGGACATATTGACGGCCTGTGCAGGCGCGGCCGCCGCTGTGCTCATTTTATCATCTTTCGAAAGGGGGTAACTATGTCTTTAGCATCGGATTTGATCCGTGGAAATACGGAAACCATTATTCTGGCGCAGCTCATGAAACATGACAGTTACGGATACCAGATTAATAAAACGATTCAGGAAAAAACAAATCATGAATATGAATTAAAAGAGGCAACTCTGTACTCAGCATTCCGGCGCCTGGAGGAAGCCGGCCATATTTCCTCCTACTGGGGAAATGAGGAGACCGGGGCAAGAAGACGCTACTACACGATCACCACGGCCGGACGGGAAAATTACCGGCAGCGCATAGGTGAATGGGAAAAATCAAGAGAGATCATTGACATACTAACCCGCCTGGATTAACAATCATATTTAAGAAAAGAGGTATTTTTATGGAAAGCAAACTGCGTGAACATATGGATGAATTGTTTCGCGATGTACCGCCCACGAAACAGTCGATCGAAATTAAAGAAGAAATTTTACAGAACATCACCGACAAATACCATGACCTGCTCGCTGAGGGCAAATCTGAAGAGGCCGCTTACAACATAGCCATCGCCAGCATCGGGAATCTGGATGATCTGCTGAAATCGCTCAAACAGACGCAATCCGCCGACAGGCAGACTGCCCTGATGGAAGAGTACAACGCCTGGAAGAAAAAATCTGCCCTCCGGATCTCTGTCGCTGTCATGCTCTATATTATGAGTGTGATCCCGCCGATCCTGACAGATGAGTTCTTTGATCCGGCTGGGCCCGCGGACGCCATCGGAGCTATCGGACTGTTTGTCATGGCCGCCATCGCCACAGGTATATTGGTTTATAACTCCGTCTCAAAGCCGGCATTTCCCGCCTCTGACGGCAGCATAGCAAAGGATTTCAAAAAATGGCAGGATGAAAAAGAACTGTCAAAACAGAGCAAACAGGCTCTGCACGCCATTGAGGGTGCCCTGTGGTGCATCATCATCGCGCTCTATTTTGTCATCAGCTTCTCGAGCGGGGCCTGGTACATCACCTGGGTCATATTCCCGATCGGTGGGGCCTGCAACTCCATCCTGCGCGCTATTTTCACTCTTAAGAATTGAGGTGACAAACAATGGATAAAAAAACATCTGCCTGGATCCAGTTGATTGCTTCTTCCTGCATCGTTGTCCTGCTGACCGCCATCCTGATCTATGGCATCGCACGGGGCGGATTCCCCTTTATCTCTTTCAACATCGGGGGCGGCTGGCACTATGCACACAGTGATAAATATTCCGTCGGCAGCGGGGAGATCACCCCGGATGGCGGCAGCTTAAAAGCGATCAATGTAAACTGGCTGGACGGCTCAGTGGACATCGTGGGCAGCGCAACGGCCTCCGCCATCACAGTGGAAGAGCAGGCGGACAGAGATCTGCCAAAGGAGAACCAGGTACATTACTGGTATCATGACGGGATCCTTGATCTGCAATACCGTGAGAGTTCATCTGGTTTTAACATCTCTTTCGGCCGTTTTGGCTACAACAAACATCTGACTGTCACTGTCCCAGAACATCTGTGCCAGCCAGACAGCCTGGAGTTGAAAACAGATGCGGTCAGCTCCGATATCAATATAAAAAATATAAATGCAAAATCATTCGACACCGACTCCGTCAGCGGCGTCATAAGGTATGAGGGCAGTGTGTCCACCGCGGTCAACTGCGACACCGTTTCCGGGGATATCAACGTGACCTCTCATCTGGCTCCCTCCTCTGTAGAGGTGGACTGTGTGAGCGCAAACACTACCCTGCTGATTCCTTCTACCGCCGAATTTCACGCGAAATATGACGGCGTCTCGGGCCGTCTGTCCTTTGATGGATTCGACGCCTCCAGTCGCGGTGAAAACGAATACGACATCGGCAACGGGAATGGAAATCATTATGAATTTGACAGCGTGAGCGGCGATGTCACGATCCGGGCTGTCTCCTGAA
The DNA here is from genome assembly GCA_947631755.1 of uncultured Lachnospiraceae bacterium. Lineage (GTDB taxonomy): Bacteria > Bacillota > Clostridia > Lachnospirales > Lachnospiraceae > Eubacterium_F. The sequence goes on from CANRMO010000032.1 coordinate 9,284, forward strand.
AAATTTTTCCTATTTCACCCTGCTGTCTCCCCTTGCGGTAACAATGTGGTATCCAGTGGATTCCACCCGCAGGGCGAGGCAGTTTTTGCATTGGGCAGACTCCTCCCCCGTACAGATCTTGTTGTCATACAGATCATATTTTTCCCGGATACGGACCGGGGAGAGATTCGGCATCAGCACATTTGCGCCCGCCATCAGCCCCCGCTCCCGCCCGTCCGCCGCGATCGTGCCGAGGGCCGTCGTGGCGGGCAGGAGGACTTCTGGAAACATGAGACGCAGTATCCCAAGCATAGTAAGCGTGCGTGAAAGAGACCCGTCAGCCTCCCCGGCAAACGGCGTGTCGCGGTGGGAGAGAAAGGGGCCGATGCCGATCATATGGGGCCGCAGATCCTGTAGAAACCTGAGATCCGCTACGAGGTTGTCCACGGTCTGTCCGGGCGAACCCACCATAAAACCGGCACCCACCTGGTAGCCAATCTCACGCAGCATATAAAGACATTCCTTTCTTTCGGCAAGGCTCATTACCGCCGGGTGCAGGCGGCGGTAATGTTCGCCGTCCGCCGTCTCATGCCGGAGCAGATACCTGTCCGCCCCCGCCTTATGCCAGCGCAGATAATCCTCTTTTGTCCGCTCTCCTACAGACAGCGTGACCGCGCAGTCCGGGAATTCTTCCCGGATCGAGCGGATGATCCCCTCCATCCTCTCCCCGGTAAACCACGCGTCTTCCCCGCTCTGCAATACAAATGTGCGAAATCCCAGCCCATAGCCTTCTCTGGCACACGCCAGGATCTCTTCCGGAGTCAGGCGGTAACGCTCTGCCTTTTCATTGCTCTTTCGGATCCCGCAGTAATAACAGTCATTTCTGCATATATTGGAGAACTCGATCAGCCCCCGGACATACACGTCCGTCCCGTACTCTCTCTCTCTCACCGCCCGGGCTCTCTCAAAAAGAAACTCCTGTTCTTCCTCCCCCGTCTCTGCGATGAGCTCCGCCAGCTCCGAATCTGGCAGATCTCTCTTTTTCTCCAGCTCACCAATCAAATACCGTACATTGTTCAATCTCATTCCTCATTTCTCTGCCCATCCCTTTTCTGCCCATAGAGTTTGCGGGCGCGGTCAAATTTCAGTACCTGCTTGCGGCGCACATTGTGGCCCACCGCCTCTTTGTACTGCTGGTTGACATATTCCAGTATCTTTGGCAGCTCCTCCTGCACTCCCGGCACATCATAGTAAACCGCTACCACAACATAATTCATGGGGCCATTCTGGTACAACTGCAGCTCTGCAAAATACCCGGAATAATTTTTTTTCAGATAGACATCTATTTTTTTCACAAGATCCAGATAGCGGTCCTGCCACCCGGAATCCACATAGGACATACTGACATCATAGAGATAGCCGCATTTTCCCATCATAAAAATAACCTCCCGGCGCAATCGGTCTTACTACACTATATGCGGTTATCGGCGGGAATGACCCCTCTTTCTGAAATTTTGTGCTGTCCTTCCTATGTGGTAATTATAGGCAGAGCACTAAAAAATTTCAACAGAAAACTTGACAGATATACCCTTTTTTGATATTCTTTTATATAAATTAGAAGTCTAATTATAATCAAAAAACAAGCTTTTTGACCTAATTATAAAAAGGAGGTTTCCTATGAAAAAATTCATTGTTCTGTCCCTTGTCTCTGCCCTAACCGCGGGACTCTTTTTCTCTGCACCAGATGCCTGTGCGGCAAAGAAAGTATCTCTGAGTAAAAAATCTCTCACTATGAAAACAGGAGAAAAGAAAAAACTGAGAGTAAAAAATCTGAAAAAGAAATTGCAGAAAAAGGTAAAATGGAGTTCCAGCAAAAAGAAAGTAGCAGCCGTATCCAAAAAAGGAGTTGTCACTGCGAAAAAGAAAGGAACTGCAAAAATCACGGCAAAGGTGGCCGGGAAAAAGTATACCTGCAAAGTTAAAGTAAAGGCTAAAACAAAACCAAAAACCACACCCACCCCGACACCGGCTCTAGACGACGGCGATGTATATTACAAGACACCGGTAGACTTCCGCACAAGAAAATCTGACGTAAAGTATGGCACAGTGGAGAAAAAGACTTATTATTCCACTACGACAGAAAAAGACCGCCGGGTCACTATCGTACTTCCCCCCGGCTACACAGCAGAGAAACAATATCCGGTCTGCTATCTGCTCCACGGTCTCGGCCAGGACGACACTGACTGGATCAATGCCAAGGCCCCGACGATCATCGGAAATATGATCGCTGCCGGGACAGCCAAAGAGATGATCCTGGTGCTGCCGAACTGCCGCGCCCGCGCCAACGACGCCGCCGGGCCATCCGACGCCTTTTCCCTGTCGAACTACCAGGCATTTGACAACTTTATCAATGATCTGCGTGACAACCTGATGCCATTCATCAAGAAAACTTATTCGATCAAAGAAGGACGGGAAAACACAGCCAGCGCCGGCTTCTCCATGGGGGGACGCACCGCCCTCTACATCGGCCTGTCCATGCAGGAAACTTTCGGCTTTATCGGGGGATTCTGCCCGGCTCCGGGACTTCTCCCCTATAAGATGAACAATATCTCAGAAAAGGGGCTGTTCACAAAAGAGACACTGAAACTCAAACCGGAATATGCGGAAAATACTGTCTTAATGCTCGTGGCCGCAAAAAATGACACCATTGTTGGCGGCATACCCGCCGGATACCACAATACACTGACGGCAAATGGCACAAAACACATCTGGTACCGGAAAGCCGGGGGACATGATGTCAATGTGATGGACAACGCACTCTATAATTTCGCAAAAACACTTTTCTGAGAAAGACAGTGCACTCAGAAAATATATTTACCGAGCCAGTACAGCACGCCGAGGATCCAGCTGCAGAACACGCCGAACAGGATTACAGGACCGGCGATAGTGAAGATCTTACAGCCAATTCCAAATACCTGGCCCTCTTCTTTAAATTCGATCGCGGGCGCCGCCACCGAATTAGCAAATCCCGTGATCGGCACGAGGGTTCCGGCCCCGGCAAAATTTGCCAGCTTCTGATACAGATTAAACCCGGTAAACAGGATACTTAAAAATATGAGAGACAGCGTTGTGTACAGCGACGCTGTCTCTTTTTCCAATCCGATCATCATATACAGATTTGTAAAGAGCTGCCCCAGAACGCAGATCAGCCCCCCAATGAGATAGGCCTTACACAGATTGATAAACCAGCTTTTTTTCGGCGTATTTTCCTTTACATACTGATTATATTTTTCATCCCGCTTCTCCTGCGTCTTCTCCTGTATCACAGATTTGATATCTGTCTTCTGACTCTCCATAGTTACCTCCTAAAAAAAGAATTGTAATAACGTCCCTGCCATTTTGCCCAGCGCGATCCCCAGAACGACCAGCGGAAATCCCTGCTGGATCTGCGTCCGGTTTATCATGATCGGCAGCAGGCGCAGCGTCTCCGCTAAAGCCATCGCCAGACACCCGACAAATATCCCCGAAAATAATCCGAGGGCGCCGAGAAAGATATGCGAAAGAGGCAGCGGAAACTGAAAAAGATACCAGATATTTCCCAGCGCCCCGCCCAATATAATGGCATTTTCATAAAAATATATGTGGCTGACAGTCCCAGTCCGGGCAGCCAGGCGCGGAACAATCCCCAGCATTGTGATAAAAGCAAATATTCCCGCGGCAACCGCCAGGCCGCCGCTCAGTCCCAAAACGCCAAGGGCGATCTGTTTAATTAACATCAATTGTGTGACCCTCCCTGGAGGCCGCTGCGATCAGGGCCTTATTAACCTGCTCCTCATAGTTGTGCATCTCCACCTGGATCGGCGTCGGATCATTTTTGATCTTCTTCCTGCGAAAATGGTTATAAAATACCAGGACACCGACAGGCATCCCAATGGCGTAACATACTTCCAGAATAGAGCCGCCGTCCTTTTGCACCCCTGTGATGAGCTGATATATTTTGTCAAATACATCACCGACACTGACATCCTCATTAAACGTCATAATCGTAAAAGCGGCTCCAAAAAACGAGATGAGACTGATAAATCCGGTCTTTAAAAATTCCTGCCACTTCTTTTTCTCCCTGCCGTCCGGCAGCTCCAGATCCACCACAAAATCCTCTTCCCCCAGATTCTCTATCGTGATATCCGGGTATACTTTATAAATACCCTCGTATACTTTGCTGATCGTAAATATGGTCTTCTGGTTACAATCCGTTGGCAGTGTATAGAAAATCTGTTTTTCAAGATCCTGGACAATCTTTTTATTCTGGCAGTAGAGAGATGCGATGTCTTTATACGTCAGCGCCCTCTTTCTGACCGGGATATTCTGTTCTATTTTCACGTATAATATTTCGTCCATTCGATCTGCTCCTTCACCAGTGTGCCCTGTTCACCTCCCAAGGGCAGTTTTTCATTATTTCCCTGGGAGCGATAATAGAATATCACTCCGGATGCAACTAAAATAAGGGCAATGGTAATCAGGCTGATTTTTTTCATCCAACCACATCCTTTCGCTATTACCATTACCAATTTTTTAATTCTTATTCTATTTTTTTGTTGTAAATATTATGGCGCTTCCCGGAGTATCATATCGCAATTTTATGGCGCATAGATTTCAGGATCTTTTTTTCCATGCGGCTGACCTGGACCTGATTCATCCCCATCACCTCCGCCACCTGGCTCTGGGTCTTTTCCTGGAAATAGCGGAGTTCAATGAGCTGGCGCTCTTTTTCCTCCAGATCCTGCAATAGCTGCCTCAGCACCAGGCGGTCCAGGACTTCCTCGCTCTCATCTCTTTCACTTGGTATGCGGTCCATCAGGCTGATCTCGCTTCCCTCTTTCTGGAAAACGGTCTTGTGGAGAGATTCCACTTCATTCGCCGCCTCCAGCGCCAGAACCACGTCCTCCCTCTTCATCTCCGTGGCCGCACACAATTCCTCCAGCGTCGCATCCCGGCCCAGCTCATTGGACAGCCTCTCCGCCTCTTTCCTTATCTTCCACCCGTTTTCTTTCAACGTCCTGCTCACTTTTACCATGCCGTCGTCTCTCAGGAAACGCTTAATCTCCCCTGTGATCATTGGCACCGCATAAGTTGAAAACTTCACATCATAATTTATATTAAAGTTGTCCACTGCCTTGATCAATCCTATGGCCCCAACCTGCCCCAGATCTTCCGGGTCATAGCCCCTGCCATGAAAACGCCGGACGATACTGTACACCAGAGGCATATTCTTTTTTATCACCTGTTCCCTTGCCAGCTTATCCCCTGCTCGTGACCGTTTGATCAATTCTATGGTTTCCATTGACAAGCTCTCCTATGACATATTAAATGCGCTCAATATGGTCTTGTGCATCTGCACAATAGTCCCCTCCCCCTCATGGGAAGAAACCTGCAGGTCATCCATAAATGCTTCCATAAAGGCGAAACCCATGCCGGACCGCTCCAACTCTGGTTTGGAAGTGTACAGCGGCTCCATTGCTTTCGGAATGTCCGGTATGCCCACTCCCGCATCAATCACCTCCACCCACACTTCATTCCCCACGATCCTGCTATGTATGGTTATTTTCCCCTCCTTTCCGTCATACCCGTGTATAATGGCATTGGTCACCGCCTCTGACACGGCGGTCTTTACATCAGACAGTTCTTCCAGCGTAGGGTCCAGGCGCGCGATAAATGCCGCCACCACCGTTCTCGCCAGGCTCTCATTCTCCGAGCTGCTGTCAAAAATAAATGTCATTTCACTTTCCTTTTTTGTATTCATGTTATTGTTCTATCCTTTCCTCGTATTTGGGTATGATGCGGTAGAGACCTGACATAGTGAAAATCCGGTCCACGCCCTCCCCGATCCCCGTCACATAAGTTTGTCCGCCGAGAAAATTCATTTTGCGGTAACGTCCCATTACCATGCCAATCCCGGAACTATCCATAAACGTCATCCCGGAGAAATCAAAAATCAAAACTTTTATGCTCCCTTTCTCTATCTGTGTGTCCACGGTCCGGCTCACCTGGACTGCCAGGTGGTGATCCAGTTCCTCGCTTATGTGCAGAATTAATGTAGAGCCATTCCGCTCCAGCGCAAACTTTTCCATTTTCTACCTCGTTTCAACAAATTTTCCACTAAAAAAACCTGCAGAAGTTTTCTCTTTTCTGCAGGTTCTTTGTTATCTCTTCATTTTGTACCCTGTCACTGTAAATCCTCTTCCGTCCCCGGCTGATCTGTACTACCCGGGTCATCGGTATTTTCTGGCGGCTCCGTAGCCTGTCCATCCCCGCCCAGCGCGGCCTTAACTTCCTCGAGATACCGCTTCGCCTGGCTGGCAAATGAAGTGGAGCTGTCAACCGCAATAGCAGCCTCGTACAACTTTTTCGCCTTTTTATTCTTGCCAAGGCGCTGGTAACAGCGGCCCATACAGTACATCGCCTCCTGGTTGTCATCGTCTACCGCCAGCACTTTTTCAAATGTGGCAATGTGTCATAGGAGGTGTACATCTCATTGCGCCCCTGGCTCACAAGTTCTTTGATCTGGCCAGCCGTGAGAGACCCAATCCTCGTATACAGCCCTTTCGCCTCATCTGAGGCAAAATCATCCTTCGTGCAGCCACCGAGATCAATCGCTGCCTGGACTGTGTCGCCGCCTATATAAGTGTCCGCGGCCTTCAGCAGTTTCTCATAATCGCTCACTTTTTTCTGTGCGTCCGTATC
>CANRMO010000033.1 GCA_947631755.1 uncultured Lachnospiraceae bacterium
GCTTTTGAAGGGGCAAAAGTCCGAAAGAAAGATGTGGATATTGCAAAAAATTATCTCAATGAAGATGAAATGCAGGAATTAAACAGAGTAGTAACTATGTATCTGGACTTTGCGGAGGATCAGGCCCGCAGACATATCCCTATGTATATGAAAGATTGGGAAACCTACCTCAATAATTTTCTGAATATGACAGGACGGGAAGTACTGTCTGGTTCTGGTCATATTTCGGCAAACCAAGCAAAAGCACATGCCTATGAGCAATATGAACTTTATGATGAAAACAGAAAGAAGATAGAAGCAAATGAGGTTGATTTGCTAATTGAGGAAGCGGAGCAGATAAAAAAAAAAAGTAATTCCCGTGTAGGTTGTTCCAGAAATATCTTTATGATAGGGAAACACGGCTATGGCGTAAATCGTGAATCCTTAGAGAGTGGCGCAGCACTGTCAGATTCCTGCTTTCGTGGCAGCCCGGCAGGAGACAGGCCGCCACTATTGATACTTCAATTATATTCAGATACAGTTCCTTACAGAAGCATTCTGCCGCCTATATGTATCATTATCTTTCTGGAGTAACTCGTTCTCTGCCTGTGCTAATTTTTTCTCCAGTTCCTTGATTTTTTCTTCATCTCCAGCGGCTGATTGAATCTGTTGTTCTAGCTGTTGTTTTTTTTCTTTCAATTTTTTAATTTCACTGTCGATCCTATCCGTATTTGCGGTACACTTCTCTGCAGTTTTTTTCGGATCGTCAAAAAACACCTTTTTTCGCCCATCTTCATCCTGTCCTAACCGATATAGGCCACTTGGTTTAGCACCCGATTTTTCACTGCTGATATACTCATCATGCGGAACAGGTATATTATTGGATACGTTTTCATCTTTCTGCCCGTTTTCAGTTCCCTTTGACTTCTCTGGTTCTGTTTTCAGGCGCTCCGCATAATCCGTTTGGTACGGACTGTACCTTCCGTTAATCTCCATTGACATATGATTACCCTCCTTAAACTCTGTTGTTAGACAGCATAAAATCATAAATTTCTGACTACATTACCTTTTTCGTCATTCAAAAAAAATATTTAACCGATTTGCTGTGGGATGTTTTCTGATTGCTGTGGAATGATGAGAAGCACACTAAGAATGAACGATGTACCCTGTATCTTTATACTCATTGCGCCATGATATTTTTCAGCTATTGTTTTCACATTTGACAGGCCTCTTCCCCTTCTGAATAACTTATTTCCCTGAAAACTGTTCTCGATTTCCAGCAAAATAAAATCTCCCTGCATACGCCCTGTCACGCAAATGTTTTTTTCGGCACTGCTATCCATCTTTTTACAGGCATTGATTGCATTGTCCAAAGCATTTGACAGGATAATGCAGAAATCTATGTCGCGCACAAAACAGGGGTACGGCAATCGCAGCGAACAGCAGACATCTATTCCCATGTTTTTTGCTATTCCCAGCTTATTTCCCACTAAAATATCTGCCACTGGATTATTTGTACTGCATGGAAAAGATAATTCCTCTGTCATGCTCTCCATATCTCCAATATAACTCAATGCCTGTTCTGATTTCTCATTCTGCAAAAGTTCCTTTACAACCATAATATGATTCTTTATATCATGGCGGAAAGACTTCGTTTTTTCATAATGAGCCCTTGCTTCCTCTACATACTGGTTTAAGGAATGCTCCTCCTGCTCCAACAGTGACAATTCTGTACTCAGACGAAAATTCTGCAATAATTTCTTATAAGCAAACATAATACAAAATAAACTGATCATTCCCAAAAGCTGTATGGCAAACATCTGATAGTGATTTGTATATATAATAATTCCACTATCATTTATAGCATTTGAATGTCCGGAAATAATAGAATTGGCATATTCGCCAATTAAGAAAATCATCAATATTGGCGTTAAAATCATAAGTACATATTGCTTTTTCACTGTTTCGTAATAAGAAAAGTACCGATATGTTATATAGTAACAAAGCACAGCTAACAACAATGCCATATTTCCTAACAGCATAAATACAATGCCAGCAATTTTCGGATTAAAAGGGAATATTACCGGACATAAAATACTTAATAAGGAATTAACAATACCGTAGCTGAGCTGCATAATTTCAACTGTCAGTGCGGAATATAAAATGACAGACTTCCAATCTGCATGACATGCAAAAATTCCACTTATTGTCAACAGCAGAATAAAAATAAGAAATTCCGTTATTCTGTCAGTGGGGATAACTTCTGTAAGAACAGTCCAAAATAACGCAAACAGTATATAAAAATAAAATTTTGCTTTCTTTTGCAAAAATCTGGTAAGGAAATAAAACCCCGTGAGCACCTGCGCATTTCCCATGATATATATATTAAAAAAATCTATATAATCAGTCATCTTACAGCCTCCATTCTTTCATATACTGCAAAATCACATTGGAAAATTCTTTGCTCCGCAATCGTGATACAGGTATCTGCTCACCGCCCTCCATATATGCGGTACCGTTTTTATAACTTTTCAAATACTGCAGATTGATTAAAAAACTTCTATGGCATCGGAAAAATCTGCTATCCAATTTTGTTTCCAGTCTTTCAATACGCTCATAAAAATCAACGACTTCCGATGACACTAAATGTAAATATATTTTTCTGTCAATAATTTCACAGAAAACAATAGTCTCGAAAGCAATAATGCTGCTTTCATATCCTTTCTGGACAAGTAAACTTGCCTCACTGCCATTTTGCATGGAATCCCAAAGACGCCCCATCATTTTTTCAAAATACTTTTCGTCTATTGGCTTTACAAGATAATCATATGCCTGTACATCAAAAGCCTGGAATACCATTTCTTTCAGAACTGTTATAAAAATCAGGAATCCCTTAAATTTGCGGCCCCGCAGTTTTCTTGCTGTTTCCATGCCATCTATGCCATTCATCTGAATATCAAGGAACAGAATATCTATAAGTTTGTTAAATTTTAATAATTCTTCTCCATTTGAAAACTGTGTGATTGTTATATCCATGTTTTTTCTGCGAAAGAAATCAGACACCATTGCACAGATTTTATCAGACATATATTTCTCATCATCACAGATTGCAATGCGTATCATATAAATTCCCCTTTCTGCACTGGCACTTCCTGAAAAAATTATTGTACCACTTCTTTTTTGCTAAAACAATAAAAATGCTTTGAAATGTAGTTTTACAGTAGCAGAATGCCGAGAAGCAAATAAAAAGAGCAACTTGCAGGGTTCAGTTGCTCATGATTTATTTAAAAACTTATCTGTTACGGTTCTTGCCGCTTTTTTTTGTAGCGTCTATCTCGATTACTTCCAACCAGCTCAATATAATCAGAAAGACCTTTTAATATATCTTTAGTACGACTTTCTTTTAAATTCAGCAATTTACAAAAATCCCAAATACCATACTCTTTTCCATCTTCCATAAATGCGAGGATTTTATCATATTGCATTTGTGTCTTTTTCGTTATTTTTTTATTGCCGCTTTTTATCGCCGCTTTTTTATCGCCGCTTTTTATCGCCGCTTTTTTATCGCCGCTTTTTTTATTCCCCTCTTCTTTGTTCCTCCAGATTCCATCAGCGCCTACTTGTCCATACTGTCCATATCTAAGCATTGAAATGTATTTTTCACATCCTGATGCACTAATTGAAACGCCTCCATTTTCAGCGTCAATAAGAGGAAGTGGTGCATTTATTTTTTTACATTCTGCCTTTATTTTCAAAAAACCTCTACCCCAGGACTCCACATCTCCTGAACGGAACGAAACATCTGCAATCTTAGGATTATTCGGCACAGACTCATGTTTTTCATATACCCTTTCATCTGTAGGTACACGCTTTGGCCAGGAGCCCATATTAAATATAATTATCCTGTCTTTATATATTGATACCTGGACCGGTACTCCTGTTGCATAGTTTTTATGATTAATCGCATTGAGAAGCAATTCGCGGACTATGCCTCTGGTTAGCATATTAGTTTCTGTACGTTGAACGCCTTCATAATCCACTAATGCTTTAAAATATTTTGTAAAAATTAAATCTATCGCTTTATCTACTTGCAGAAGCAGTGGACCATCTACAACGTCTTGATATTGCAAATCTTCTATTGGTTCCGCATCTTCACCAAATGCTCCTACTAATGAAAAATAACCGATTTTTATATATGAGCCTGTTACATAATGTTCTGGTGTTGGGTGAAACAACAGAATTGCTGCCCTTGTTAAATACTCACCATCAAATAATTTTAGATTCCGTAACAATAATTCATCAGAAACATTTACTTCACTTTCTGTCATCCGGTTACTTTTGACCGCCTTCTTTCTAAATGCTTCCAATGCTTCTTTACTCAAATCTGATACTTTCACTTCCGGAGTCGGAACAGTATCCCATGTTTTTCCAGCACGTTCCAACAGGAAATTCTGCAACTCAAATCCATTCAATTCATGTAATGTAGAACCGGAACGTTTATAATATTTCCCCTCACATGAAACTGCAAACGGGTACTTTATAATTTCAATAGAAACATACTCTCTTGTACCATCTTCCATTTCCCAAATCTTATTTTCTCTTTCTATTACCGCTAGATTTTTATAGCGTTTGTCGGTGTCATTTAACATCCCGGTATTAAGCATTCCACATGAATATTGATTAATCATCTTAGCTGAAATACTTTCGGGTACGAAATCACCATAACGCACATTTTTGGCACCATTAGCTCTGTGAATATTTATACTGGCTATAATCCCAAGTTTGTCATTAATCTTATTGGGCAACCTTTCAAGCAGCCTTTTAGAATCTTCAATTCCTACCACGTAGCCATCGTCATTTACCCCAATATATAAAGTTCCACCTTCTGTGTTGGCATAACCGCATAACCATTTCAGATATTCATCCTGCCATGACCACTTCCACTCTATTTGTTGTGATTCCTGATTTTTATTGTGATCACTCAACTTATCCATCCTTACACATCCTTTATTTGTTGTTTTGCAACACAGAACATCACACAAACAACGCCAATTGCTATGCTTATGATATCATCTTTTAGAAAACTTAACAACAAATATTTCTTGTTAAGTTTTCTAAAAAGTGATATTATAAATATTATTTGAATAATCATACAAGGAGATTGTGATGAACAGTGAGCAGGACGAGAGATACCATGTAGCGGACGAGGCTATTTATGATGCATTTTTTCTGGTTTTAAAAGAAAAAGAGTTAGAGAAAATAACAGTTGCGGATGTGATAAAAAGGGCCGGGATTGTGAGGAGTACTTTTTACAACCACTATGAAAATATCCCAGATCTCGTATCTGCCATTGAGGACAAGACGATACAGGATATTTTTTCTCTTATGGAGACATTTCACGCAAAGAGCGACTGGGATATGTGCAGGTCATATTTTTTGACGATTTGTGAATACAACAGGACAAACCCCTTTCTGGCGAGCCTTTTGCGAAGTCCGAGAGGGGATAGTTTCCTTGAAAAAATCATGACGATGTTTCACCGCTATGTGTCAGATGTTGTGCAGAACAAGTCGCCCTCGGAACACAGTAAGGAGGAATTTTCGTACATGATCGCCTGTGCCATCGGCAGCACCATCGGCGTGCTGCATAAGTGGTCAGTGGAAGAGTTTAAAGTACCGGATGAAGAGATTGCCGATATGCTGACAAAAGTTTTTATGACAGGAATCCTCCCGTTTATGTCACTGTAAGAAAGAACTGGTTTCCCGGAAACAGGATGGCGGGATGGGGCATAAAATGCGATATAAAAAAACGCCAGAAGGTTAAAATTCCTGGCGTTTTTCTTATGCGCTTTATTCGGAAAGCGGCTCGTCGATCATTACTTCCTGGCGCTTGATCTTCTTTGTTGAACTCTTGATAAAAGGATTTTTTCTTATGACCAGTGCGGTGATCTGGCGGTAAGTGGGCTGGTTTTTATTGTACTCATCGAGAAATGCCTGCAGCGAGGCGTGGATCGCCTCTTCTCCCAGTCCCTTTGCGGCAACGACATCCTGATCCGGGTAAATCCTTGCGGTGAGGCCGTTATTCTCGCCGGTCACGATTACCTCACCCACCAGCGGGTTGAGGGCCAGCTTATTTTCAATTTCCTCCGGTGAAATATTCTCTCCGTTTGAGAGAATGATCAGATTTTTCACGCGGCCATTGATAAACAGGAATCCGTCTTCGTCCAGATAACCTTTATCCCCCGTGTGGAGCCATCCGTCTCTAAGAGTTTCTGCCGTCTCCTCCGGCATCTTGTAGTAGCCCTTCATGACGCTGGTGCCCCTTACGAGGATCTCCCCGTCTTCAAAGGAGAGCTCAGCGTTGGGCAGGGGTTTTCCGATGGAGCCCGCCTTGTGGTCATTTACCGAGTTGGAGCTGATGACGGGTGAGCACTCGGACATTCCGTATCCCTCTAAGACGCTGACCCCGTATTCGGCAAATTTATCAATATAAAATGGATCGAGGTGGGCGCCGCCGGTAAATATGATCTCCAGGTTTCCGCCAAATACATTGTCTGCCAGAACCTTTTTCGGGATAGATGGGTCTGCGCTGGCCAGCCGCTTGTAGATCGTCTCGATCATAAGGGGAACCATGAGCATCACCTTTGGCTTGAATACGCCCATATTTTTTACCATGTGGAGAAGAGAATCGTTGATACAGATCGTCGTTCCAAGGGAAAAACCCTTGAGCCAGTCCATGACAAGACAAAAGGCGTGGTGGATGGGGAGCACACTGAGCAGTATAGTCCCGGGGTCTGTTGTAAAATCAACCGACTCCACATTTGTCGCAAGATTGTTCTGGGTCAGCATAACGCCCTTGCTCTTTCCTGTCGTCCCCGATGTAAAAATGATCGTCGCCACATCCTCCGGCGCCGGCCGGTCAGAATCTGTGGCACTGTCTTTTGCGGCACTTTTTAATGCGGCCAGAGAAACCACTTTCTCACTGGAAATTTCCGGCTCTTCTTCCTGCAGCAGCCAGACTTTTTTGAGGCCCGGGCACTGTGCCAGGATCTTATCCAGCAGAGCTATGTGCTTAGGGCTAAGGAACAGTCCCTCTGAGTCAGAGCGGTTGATCAGATCAATGAGATCCTCGGCGGGCAGCCCCGCATCCAGCGGTACAGCCACTGTGTTTCCTGTGATAATGCCAAGATAGCTCTCAATCCACTCGACCGAGCTTGTGCCGATCAGAGCGAGGTGTTTTCCACGGAAGCCCTCTGTCAGCAGCCCCTTTCTCACGGACACTGCCTGTTCCAGCAGTTCGCGGTAGCTTTCCTCAAAGATTTCCTTTTTCCTCAGCCATTTTACAGCTGTGATATCAGCATATTTTTTGCCGCTGTCCTCTAAAATATCACGAATTAAAAGCCCCATAATCTTTAACCCTCCTGCTGCAATTTTTCTAATAACTCAAGAGCCTCGCCAATAGTGAGGACCTGTACGGCGTCCTCTTCTTCCAGCTCTATGTCATAAGTGTCCTCCAGTTCACCGAGAAAAGACATAAAGTCAAGGGAGCTCAATCCGAGATCTTCGCGGAATCTCATGTCATTTGTCATTTCTTCTGGTGCTATTTCACAATACTGGGCGATGATTGTTTTAAACTGCATTTCCTGTGTCATTTTTTTACCTCCTGTTTTTGCTTTTCTAATTTTTATAGTTATATGGATGTTTCTTTTCAGAAATGGTCTTCTGGGTTATACCCGCTCCATGAGCTCTCCGATGCTCATATCCGGCTCTGCGATCCCCATAAAGAGAATGCGCATCATATAGTAATACAGAAGTTCCATGTCATGTTCCTCCAGATGGGCTACCTGATAATGGTAGGAGAAATTCATGCCGCCCTGCTCTGTATGGGATACAGTCAGATACATTTTCTTTGTGGCCGCACCGTTGGCAAACCATTTGGAGTGCTGTGAGATATTTTTGAGGTGCGGATTCTCCATTTTCACGGGCAGTGGCTGATAGGTGAGATAACAGCTCTCATAGACTGTGTTTTCCGGTGTGTGGTAGCGTCTTCTCATATCTTCTGCGATCAGCGCCGGATCGTAGTTGCTGTGCATGTAGATCCGGTTTTGTACATTCTGGATCTCATAGGCCGCCGCAAGAAACTCGGTGTCGGGTGAGAGCACTGTCCGGCAGGGGAACATGATCGTCCGGCTGCCGCCCGAGGTCCACTCATCATGGGTGGAGCGGCGGGAGATAAAATTCTGGATGGTGATATCTTCCTGGCCGCCATTTACTTTGGAAAGGTAAGTGCGGAGCCCCAGCAATAAGAGGTTTGTCATGGAAACCTGGTGGTTCATGCAGAAATCAATCAGATTTTTTGCCGGCTCCGGCTCCAGATAATAATCCTTAACTTTTACAAAGAGGTTATTCATTTCAATATCGGCCGCCCTCAGTTTTTTATCATCGTATCGCTTTCTCGACTCCTCCAGGACAGAAGGCCCCTGGATGTCAGAATAGAGCGGCTCGCCCAGGGCATCCAGCTGGTCATCCCAGAATTTTTTATCCTTGGCAAAGCGTTTTTCGTTGCCCGCTTTTTTGAGGTCTTTTGCGAGAACTTCTTCAAAGTCTGCCAGATCCTGCGGGTATTTTGATTTGAAACGAAAATGAGTATAGAGTTCCATCAAGTCATTAATCATAACGACCAGGCCGCAGGAATCGATGAGACGATGATCCATATGGACGAAAAATCCGTTGTAGCCGTCCGGGAGTTTCAGCATAGTTATATCGCACAGCGGGATATCATCCCCGTTGAAAGTTTCATATGCCCACTGCTGCATGAGGTTGTCTGCCTCAGCCATGCTCATACCCGACAGATCTTTGAGTGGGATATCCCGGGTTTCTTTTTCGGCAATATACTGTTTTATCTCACCGTTGTGGCCGGGTTTTGTGAAACGGATCCTCATGCATCCGTAGCGCTCAAATTCCAGTTGAATACATTTTTTCAAAAGACCAAAATCGAGAGGGGACTGCAAAGATGCCACAACGCTGACCCCCGATACCTGTTGTGTACCGTAATTTCGGATCCAGTCATAATGCATTTTCTGCGCCGCCGTTAAAGGATAATAATTTTTCATGAATGACCTCCTGTTTTTCTTTCTTTCTCGAAACTAACACATTCTGATTTTTTTTTCTACCCCCTTTGGACTTAACAAACACATTGTGTGAAATTGACCGGGACTTAACGGACACTTTTGAAAATAGTGTTTGATAAAAAGATGTGAATGTTTTGTTATATTTATACATATCACAGAAAAAGGCGCAAAAAAATATCCGGCCATGGAGCAGCCGGATATTTTTATAAGAAGCATTATTTGCCGTCATATTTTTCAAAAAAAGCGGAGAGCTTTGACCGGTAAAGATCCGGGTCCGCATAGGCACTGCATAGATGCCTTGCCCCTGGCACGATCACGAGCTCTTTCGGCGCGCGGCACAGGAAGTAATTAATCTTTGTATTCCGCGGATCCACATAGGTATCCTCTGCGCCGTGAAAAAACAAGACGGGCCGCCGGTTTTTTTTCATGGCATGTGCGGTGTCCGCATCCTTCATGTGGAAACCGGCAAAAACTGCGCAGAAAAACCGCAGCCGGAACAACAGCAGGCCCACCCAGTGCAGATGGAACCAGTTGGCGGCCATATCCTGGATCTGCCCTCTCATAGAGCGGAACCCGCAGTCGGCGATGATCCCCCTGACGGCGCTGGGCAGCCGGTGGCCCGACGCCATGAGCACCGCCGCTGCCCCCATGGATTCACCGTAGAGGTAGATCGGAAGTTTATTTTTGTTCCGTCTTGCGAGATAGTAGGCCCAGTTCTGTACATCGTACTGCTCCAGGGCGCCGAACGTAATATATTCTCCCTCGCTCTCCCCACAGCAGCGCTGGTCGATAAAGAGCAGGCTGCAGCCGTTTTCGTGGAGAAACCGGGCAGTGTACGCAAAGTCACCAAAACCGCTCCCCTTGTAGCCATGGCTCAGAAGGACAAACCGTTCCGGGTTTTTTGCCGGCAGATAGAATGCGTGGAGCCGGAGCCCGTCTGTGCTTGTTATATAGCAGTCCTGTAAATCCTGTTCCCGGCACCAGGCCTTGCCCTTCTCGTACTTATCCTCAAATTTGTGTCTGGGGTGGTTGATCTTTGTGTGTGAGAGCTGAAACCATTTTCTCCGCGTCAGCTTTTTGTGATTCTTACAGGAGACCATCATCTCGAAAAAAGACCAGCCAGTGGCCATAAATGCGCTAAAGCCCAGGATAGCGGCGCCTGAAAATTTTAATGCTTTGTTTTTCATAATGATATAGACCTCATAATTAAAAATCTGGGTGATACCCTCCGAATGTGCTGTCAATTATATCAAAAAAGCATATTGTTTGCAATATTTATATACAATTAGCTAGTATTGTCATGGCCAAAGAAAATTCAGATTGTGCCTGCCGGGCAAAGAGGGTATAATAAGATTACTTTTTACTGACAGGTATGGGGGTGACAGGTTGAGAGATCATGATGGTGCAGAGGCCATTCTTGTAGTGGATGACGAAAAAGAGATCGCGGATCTGATCGAGCTTTATCTCACAAATGACGGATATATTGTGTACAAATTTTACAATGGCATGGATGCGCTCAGCTGCATAGAGGAAACGGAACCAGATCTGGCTCTGCTGGATGTGATGCTTCCCGATGTGGATGGATTTCATCTTGTGCGGAAGATCCGGGAGAAGTTTTATTTTCCGATTATTATGCTCACGGCAAAGACGGAGGACGGGGACAAGATCATGGGACTGACTATTGGGGCCGATGATTACATTACAAAACCGTTTAACCCGCTGGAGGTCGTGGCCCGGGTGAAGACGCAGCTAAGGCGGTACAGGCGGTACAATGATCCCGGCGGGGGAGCGGCTCAGGAGGTACGGGAATATGATATCCGGGGGCTTCAGATCAACCGGGACACCCATAAATGCTTTCTGTACGGGAGAGAGCTGCAGCTGACGCCCATCGAATTTTCCATTCTCTGGTATCTGTGTGAGCGGCAGGGGATTGTAGTGCCGTCGGAGGAATTATTTGAGGCGGTCTGGGGGGAAAAATATCTGAACCAAAACAATACGGTGATGGCCCATATCGGGCGGCTGCGGGAAAAGCTGGGGGAGTCGGCAAAAAAGCCGAAATTTATCATAAATGTGTGGGGGGTCGGATATACCATTGAAAAATAGAAGGTCCCGGGGCGGGGATGATTTCCGCCATTTTAAAAATAAGATATTTTTCCGCACGCTGCTGATGGCCGCCTGTGCTGTCATGGCTGTATTTTTCATGTATTCTCTGGTGGCGGGAAGATTTTCAGTCTGTCTGGTAGCTTTAATCCAGGGATTATGCCGGATGGATTACAATGAAGCTCTGGATTTTTACCAGAGGGTGGTCCGCGACCGCATGGATCTGATCTTTATCGCCGCGATGCTCGCTCTGTTTTTTGTCGTATTCCGCATCTATCTGAACTGGTTCACACACTATTTTATGGAAATCAACCGGGGGATCGACCTTTTACTGCGGGAGGGGGGCGGTGAGATCTCACTGCCGCCGGAGCTGTCGGCCATAGAGAAAAAAATGAACAGGATAAAGCACACGCTGGAGAAGAGAGAACTGGACACGAGGCTGGCGGAACAGAAAAAGAATGATCTGATCGTCTATCTCGCCCACGATCTGAAAACGCCTCTTGCCTCTGTGATTGCCTATCTGAACCTGCTGAGGGATGAGGGGAGGATATCGGATGAGCTGAGAGAGAAGTATCTCTCCGTCTCTCTGGCAAAGGCGGAGCGGCTTGAAGATCTGATCAATGAATTTTTCCAGATTGCAAAATATAACCTCTCAACGATTTCTCTGGAGTACAAAAAGATAAATCTCACGCGTTTGCTGGAACAGATCTTATATGAGTTTCAGCCGCAGATGGATGAGAAAAATGTGATTTGTAAGCTCCACGCACCGGAGGAGATCTGTCTGAGTTGTGACGCGGATAAAATGCAGAGAGTGTTTGACAATCTTTTGAGAAACGCGGTCATTTACTGTTATGAAAATTCAGAGATTGACGTGTCCGTCAGCCTCCGGGAGAATCGTGCAGAGATCCGGGTTGTAAATCAGGGCGGCACGATACCGGAAGAAAAACTTGAGCGGATATTTGAGCAGTTTTACCGGCTCGATGCATCGCGCAGTACGGGGAGCGGGGAGGCGGGGCTGGGACTCGCCATAGCGAAAAAGATTGTTGAACTCCACGGCGGGGTGATATGGGCGGAGAGCGAAAATGAGCGGGTAGAGTTTGTAGTTACAATGCCGCTTCTGCCACCGCCCACTGTAGGTAAATCGTAAGAAAGTACGCATGAAAAACGAGAAAAAAGTCTTTCCTGTTTTATTATAATAAGACTATGCGCGTATGCGGGTGCAGGCGCGAATAAAAAATGGGGAGGACATGTGTTATGCGTATGCTGCAGGAAATACTCGGTTACTTTTTGATTGGTCTGGTGGGTTTTGCGGGACTTGCCATCTTCTGCCTGCCATTCTGTCTTTTTGTCAGGAAGAAAAAGAAAGTTTCCCTTGTGCGTCAGTCTGCCTGGATCATTCTGGTGGCCGGCGCACTGGTTGTTCTCTAAGCGACGGTGCTGGGGACGGTCATAATTAAGTTTATGGAGGGCTTGCCCGTGATCTCGACAGAGCATTTTTACAATATAATTCCCTTTCACTCACTTGTGGAGACATGGGCTATGTCGGAGGAGAAAAAAATTACACAGATGATTGCCAATGTGTTGATGTTTGTACCTCTTGGCTTTATTTTTCCGGCTGTTTTTGACAGTGCGCGCAAGTGCCGGAAGACCGTCATCTGTATGGCTTTGTTTTCTTTTGCAATTGAAATTGCGCAGTATTTTATCGGCCGCTCTGCAGATATTGATGACCTCATGCTGAATACAGTGGGCGGTGGACTCGGGTACGGGGTATTTTTTCTGGTGGATAAACTTTGGGGGAAGAGAAAGTTCTGGCGAAAGTTTTGCGCCCGGCAGTGAAATTGCTTTTTGGCTGATCCTGTGCTACAATGGGTGCGAAGAGAAAAAGAGAGAGGAGTGCGGGGGATGCCAGAATCAAACCTCACCACCCTGTGTTACATAGAGAGGGATGGCAAATACCTGATGATGCACCGGGTGAAGAAAGAGAAAGATATCAATAAAGATAAATGGATTGGTGTTGGCGGGCACTTTGAGCCGGATGAGAGTCCGGATGAGTGCCTTTTGCGCGAAGTAAAGGAAGAGACGGGACTGACGCTCACTTCCTATCGGTTCCGGGGGCTCATCACGTTTATATCTGACCGGTGGCAGACCGAGTATATGTGTCTTTACACCGCAGATGCGTTCGGGGGCGAGATGTGCGCCTGTGACGAGGGGACGCTGGAGTGGGTGGAGAAATCAAAACTTAAGGAATTAAATTTGTGGGAGGGAGATTACCTGTTTTTTGACCTGCTGGAAAAAAGAGAGGATTTTTTTTCGCTGAAACTGGTGTATAAAGGGGACAGGCTTATGGATGCTGTGCTGGATGGGAAAAAGATTTTTTGATTTTTTTTAAAATTTTGCAACATTTCAGACAGGTTGATCGTTATGTATGTAGGGAAAGGGAGAAAGTGAAACAGACGCATGGAGGTAGACATGATTGATGTAGCGGCAGACCCATCAAAAGCGGTGGAAATTGCCCTGGATCATTTCGGCGATGATATCTTGCGGTTGTCATTCTCTTATCTGAAGAGCCGCGAGGATGCGGAAGATGTGGTTCAGGACACTTTAATTCGCTTTATGCAGTCAGGGGGAAAATTTGAGACAGAAGAAAAGGTAAAGTCATGGTTGCTCCATGTAGCTGTAAATATCTGTAAGGATATTGTGAAATCGGCTGTGTGGAAGAGACAGGTGGCTTTGCCTGAGGGTTATGACGCCATATCAGAAGACCAGCTATCAGAGGAAGAAAGTGAAGTGGTGAAAGCGGTGATGTCATTGCCGGATAAGTATCGAAGTGTCATTCACTTATATTATCTGGATGAATATTCCACTAAGGAGATCGCGGAAATACTGGGGCAGAAGGAATCTACGGTAAGATCCCTTCTGAAACGTGGGCGGGAGAAATTGAAAGTAAATTTAGGAGAAAGGAGATAGTGGTTATGCAGAACGAATACAAAAATGCAATGAATAAAATGTCGCTCAGCAGTGAAGACAGAGCCCGTATTCTGGCCAATGTAAAGCATGAGTATAAGAGAGCGCAGAAGACAGGCGGTTCAGATAAAGTAATCCCTTTTCGTAACAGGCCGTGGATCTCCTCTCTGCGTATCGGAACGGTGGTGGCGGCATGCTTTGTCGCAGTCGCCAGCGCCATGTTGATCCGCGACCAATTTAAAAAAGGATATCTGGGCCATGGAAGCGATATGCCGGCGTCCCCACCGGCAGTTTCCGGATCCGCAGTGGAAGTCTGGCAGCGGCTGGACTCGATTGAGGATATTGGGAAAAAGACAGACTGCAGAACGTACAGGCTCAACAATGTATCAAAAGACTATAAGGTGAAAAAGGTAGAAGTTGCCAATGAGCAGCGTCATGTGCGCATTACTTATAAGAGCGAGAAGAGAAAGGATAAAATCCTTTTTGAGTACAAAGAGGGCGCGAACGCCACAGACATTACGGACCGCTTTGTGGATGAGAAACAGATTAAAACAGAAAAAGTTGACGGCTCTGAGGTTAAAATGTACGGGGACAAAAAAGTCGACGGCATGACATGGGAAAAGGAATCTTGCACGTTTGGTGTTAAGATGTCCCACGCCCGCAGCACAGACAGCGCGAGGAAATTGGTGTCGGGCACGATCAGCGAAATGCCACAGAATATTGACCACGTATGGGACAGCGGCGAAGAGGAACCGGAAACCCAGACAAATCCGAATGCTGTCGGCTGGGATGCTGAGGAGGAAGAACTCACAAAAGCGGAACAAGAGAGTGTTTTAAATGATATTTATGAATCTTTCGGATTCCGGGTGACATTGAGAGAGCCGGCGGAAAAGGTCATGTATAAAAATGTAGACGGATGCGAGTCATTTGCCTTTACTTACGGTGCCGCCGGTGTGCTCGAGGGAAGGCGCGTAATCGGATATGCCAGCTGGGAAGGGTGCCCGGAGGGCGTCATGGATGATTATGAGGAAATGGATACAGTCTATACGGGCGGCATTGAAGTTACCTTGTACCAAAAAGGTAAATACGACCGGTTATTTGTATTTTCCAGGAAGGATGTAGAGATTACACTTCTGCTCGACGATTACAGGGAAAGTGACATGGAGGGCATGCTGCAGATGCTTCTTGAGGTCATCCATGTCACAGTGGAAGATGAGGAGGGCGATGAGCCCCAGCCAACGGAAAAACCGCAGCCGACACCGCCCAGTGTCAGCGGGCCGGGCATAACAGGGGAGGAGAGCGGTGACACACAGCCGGAAGAATAGGCGTGTGCCATCACTTAAACTCTACTACGGTCACACCGTAACCTCCCTCGCCGTATTCGCCCATGCGGTAGCTCTTTACATATTTGTTCTTTTTACAAAAATTTTGCACGGCATTCCGGAGAGCGCCGGTTCCCACGCCGTGAATGACAGTGACCTGGCTGAGTTTGGCAAGGTATGCGTCATCAAGGTATTTATCCAACAGCCCGAGCGCCTCGTCTACGGTTTTTCCGATCAGGTTGATCTCCGGGGAGATTGTCATGGCCTTTGCCATTTTCATATTTCTTGCATGCGTGACGG
>CANRMO010000034.1 GCA_947631755.1 uncultured Lachnospiraceae bacterium
CCGGGCAGACATATTCCAGGAAGCTGGACACGCGCGTGGTCAATGTGCTGGCGGGGATCGCGGCCAGCGCACACAAATTTTCCAATGACATCCGCCTTTTGCAGCATCTAAAAGAGGTGGAAGAGCCCTTTGAGAAGAGCCAGATCGGTTCTTCTGCTATGGCCTATAAGAGAAACCCGATGCGCAGTGAGAGGATTGCCTCGCTGTCCCGCTATGTTATGATTGATGCGCTGAATCCGGCGATCACATCTGCTACCCAGTGGTTTGAGCGGACGCTGGATGACTCGGCCAACAAGCGGCTCAGTGTGGCGGAAGGATTTCTCGCTATTGATGGCATTCTGGATCTGTATATGAATGTGGCGGACGGCCTTGTCGTATATGATAAGGTGATCACAAAACGGCTTATGTCGGAGCTGCCGTTTATGGCCACGGAAAATATTATGATGGACGCAGTGAAAGCCGGGGGAGACCGCCAGGAGCTGCATGAGAGGATCCGCGAGCTCTCTATGGAGGCAGGTGCCAACGTAAAACAGAGGGGCCAGGAAAATAATCTTCTGGAGCTGATTGCCGCTGACGACGCTTTTCCGATGACGCTGGAGGAGCTGCAGAAAACGATGGATCCCGCTAAGTATGTGGGCCGGGCGCCGAGCCAGGTAAAAGAGTTTGTGCAGGATGTTATTCAGCCGATCCTTGATGAGAACAGGGAATTGCTGGGGATGAAGGCAGAGATAACTTGCTAACATAATGAAATATTTGAAAGGCGTCGGCATCTGTCCGGCGCTTTTTGCAGAAATTGAGAGGAGAGAGGTTATGTGGCTGGCAGACGGATGGCGCGATTATGAAGTGCTTGATACATCATCGGGGGAGAAATTGGAAAGGTGGGGAAATTATATCCTTGTGCGGCCGGATCCACAGGTGATCTGGGATACGCCACGCCGTGCCCCGGAGTGGAAGAAGAAAAACGGCCACTACCACCGCAGCAGCAAGGGGGGCGGCGAGTGGGAGTTTTTTGGCCTGCCGGAGCAGTGGGATATCTCCTATCCGGTATCCTCTCTCGCGGAGGGGGGCGTGAGAGAGCTGCGTTTCCATCTGAAACCATTCAGTTTCAAACACACAGGTCTCTTTCCGGAACAGGCAGTAAACTGGGAGTGGTGCAGCGGCATCATTTTCAATGAGAAGAAGAAAAATCCGGGCAGGGAGATAAAGGTACTGAATCTTTTTGCCTACACAGGAGGGGCGACGGCTGCCTGTGCGGCGGCGGGGGCAGCCGTGACTCACGTGGATGCGTCAAAGGGAATGGTGACCTGGGCCAGAGAGAATGCCCAGGCGTCCGGCCTGGCAGATGCGCCTATCCGCTGGCTCGTGGACGACTGCGTGAAGTTTGTGGAGCGCGAGATCCGGCGGGGCAGCCACTACGATGGGATCATTATGGATCCGCCATCCTACGGGCGGGGGCCAAAGGGTGAGATATGGAAAATGGAAGAAAAAATTTATCCGCTCATAAAATTGTGCACGGAGATCCTGTCAAAAGAGCCGCTGTTTTTCCTCATTAATTCCTATACGACAGGGCTGCAGCCCGCAGTCCTCTCCTATATGATGAATCTGGAGATTGTGGGGCGGTTTGGCGGTGAGGTGAGGGCAGATGAAGTCGGCCTGCCGGTGGGAAGAGGTTCTATAAAGGCCGGAGGTACAGCCCCGGAGTTTGTGCTCCCCTGCGGGGCGAGTGGAAGATGGCTGCGGTGAGGGGTGTGTGCAGTTTTTTGAAAGGCTTGGGTAATATATATGGAAGAAAGCGGGACAAAACAATTTAAAAAAATGACGGAGACCCCGGTTTCCCGGCTGGTAATTATGCTGGGGATCCCGACGACCATCAGCATGCTGGTGACCAATATCTACAATATGGCAGATACCTTTTTTGTCGGGAAGATCGGGACGAGCGCGGCAGGGGCCGTAGGTGTTGTATTCGGGCTGATGGCGGTTATCCAGGCATTTGGCTTTATGTTCGGGCACGGGGCCGGCAGTATCATCTCCAGGAAATTGGGGGCAAAAGATGTGGAGAGTGCTGTCCGGTTCGCTTCCACCTCTTTTTTTTGCGCCCTTTTGTCGGGAGTCTGTATCGCAGTATTCGGCCTTTTGTTTCTGAATCCGCTGGTTCGTCTTCTTGGCAGCACGGATACGATTTTGCCCTATGCGCGCATCTATGCGGGCATGATCCTGCTGGCGGCGCCCTTTATGACGGCGAGCTGTGTACTGAATAATATATTGCGGTATGAGGGGAAAGCCGCCCTTGCGATGGTCGGACTGACGGCTGGCGGCGTTTTGAACATATTTGGGGACTGGCTTTTGATGGGGGTGTTCGGCATGGGAGTTTTTGGCGCGGGCCTCTCTACTGCGGTCTCACAGACATTCAGCTTCTGTATTCTGCTGGGAATGTTTCTGGCAGGGAAGACCGAGAGTAAAATCTCACTCCGCCGGGTGACGGGACAGTTTTCAGATGTCGCGCTCATCTGCAAGACCGGATTCCCGAGTATGATGCGCCAGGGACTCTCCAGTATATCTACCATGTTCCTGAACGGACAGGCTGGTGTTTACGGCGATGCAGCGGTAGCCGCCATGACGATCGTCGGCCGCATCTCATTCTTTATCTTTGCTGTGGGACTCGGTATCGGCCAGGGGTTTCAACCGGTATCCGCGTTCAATTATGGCGCGGGGAAATACGAGAGAGTGCGGAAAGGATTCTATTTTACCTGGATAGCCGGAGAAATTCTGCTCGGCTTGTTTGCTGTGATCGGGCTAATGTTCCCCGCAGAGATCATCCGGGTGTTCCGGGATGACACAGAAGTGGCGGCGATCGGGGTGACTGCCCTTGTCTATCAACTCATCGCACTGTTCTTTCAGCCATTTACCGTGTGCTCCAATATGATGTTCCAGAGTGTGGGGAAAAATGGGATTGCGACATTCCTGTCAAGCCTGCGCAGTGGTTTGTTTTTTCTTCCGCTCATACTTGTGCTGCCGTGGAGCATGGGGGAGGCCGGTGTACAGCTTGCCCAGCCCCTGGCCGATGTTCTGGCCTGCCTTGTCTCTGTGCCGTTTTCTGTGCGCTTCCTGCGCGAGTTGAGGAAAAAACCGCAAAAAATGCAAAAAAGATAAAAAAAACTTGCAATC
Organism: uncultured Lachnospiraceae bacterium; assembly: GCA_947631755.1. Lineage (GTDB taxonomy): Bacteria > Bacillota > Clostridia > Lachnospirales > Lachnospiraceae > Eubacterium_F. Next base: position 3,166 of record CANRMO010000034.1, read on the forward strand.
CCCGGGAATGTATGGTAAACTAACCCTTGCTGTGACATGATAGCTGTGAAGCGCGAGGTTGCTGCCCAGTGGGCAGGTTTTTCCGTGGAGCGAATGTCAAGAGGCCGGAGATCAGCAAGTTCGGCCGGTAAACCTGACGGCAAGTCACTGTACAGAAACATATTTTCTGCCACCGGGCAGATAAACGTGTGTGCCCGCCACCATGGGATGGCGGCAAAAGAATGAACCGACAGGACACACACGGATGAGTGTACAGTCACCACTTGTCGTACCCTGGCAATCCCTACGCGATTGCTACATTATTATAGAGTACGAAAAGGAGGCGGCTATTTTTATGGCAAGTCAAAAATCTCAGAAAATGAGAATCATTCTGAAAGCGTATGATCATCAGTTGATCGATTCCGCTGCATCAAAACTGATCGACACAGTTAAGAAAACAGGAGCAAAGGTGAGTGGGCCTGTGCCACTGCCTACTAAGAAAGAAGTGATCACGATTCTTCGTGCGGTTCACAAGTACAAAGATTCCCGTGAGCAGTTTGAGCAGAGGACGCACAAGAGACTGATTGATGTGCTTACGCCATCACAGAAAACGGTTGATGCACTTTCCCGTCTGGAGCTTCCGGCCGGTGTTGCCATCGATATCAAGATGCAGTAAAGAGTGCGGTTTGGTTATGATGCGGGTCTACGGTTCAGGGCGTGGCAGTAACCATCTAGTATGATTGTTTTCCATGAGAGAGGGCAATCCGCTGTAGAAATTTTTAGGAGGATTTAAAAATGAAGAAAGCTATTGTGGCTACAAAAGTTGGAATGACTCAGATTTTCAACGAAGACGGTGTTCTGACACCGGTTACCGTGCTTCAGGCTGGTCCGGTCTATGTTTCACAGATCAAGACGATCGAGAATGACGGATACGAGGCAGTTCAGGTAGCGTATGGCGATGTTCGTGAGAAGTTGTTGAACAAGCCAAAGAAAGGACACTTGGAAAAGGCCGGTGTGGGGAATAAGAGATTTCTCACCGAGTTCAAGTTTGAAAATGCTGCCGAGTACGAGTTAGGGCAGGAAATTAAAGCAGACATTTTTGAGGCCGGTGACAAGATCGATGTTACCGCGAAGACGAAGGGTAAAGGGTTCCAGGGTGCGATCAAGCGCCACGGGCAGTCCCGCGGACCGATGGGTCACGGCTCCAAATTCCATAGACATGCAGGTTCCAATGGCAGTGCATCGGATCCGAGCAAAGTTTTCAAGGGCAAGAAAATGCCTGGTCAGATGGGCGCTGTCAAGGTTACTATCCAGAATCTTGAGATTGTGCGCGTTGATGCAGAGAACAATCTGCTGTTAGTGAAAGGCGCCGTGCCGGGACCGAAAAAATCGACAGTAATCATTAAAGAATCCGTTAAGGCATAACTTTTCGGAAAGGAGGAAGACACAGATGGCAAGCGTATCTGTTTATAATATGGACGGCAATGAAGTGGAGAAGATGGATTTAAATGATTCCGTATTTGCCGCTCCGGTAAATGAACATTTGGTTCACAGGGCAGTTGTTTTACAGCTGGCAAATAAACGTCAGGGAACACAGAAAGCCAAGACCCGCTCCGAAGTCCGCGGCGGTGGCAGAAAGCCCTGGAGACAGAAAGGGACGGGCCATGCAAGACAGGGTTCCATCCGCGCCCCGCAGTGGAAAGGCGGCGGAATGGTGTTTGCACCGGTTCCGAGAGATTATTCATTCAAGATGAACAGGAAAGAGAAAGCGGCGGCGATCAAGTCGGTATTATCTTCCAAAGTGAGCGAGAATAAACTGATCGTTGTGGATTCGCTGGATTTTGAGGCTCCCAAGACAAAGAGAATGAAAGAAGTCCTGGGCAATCTGAAAGCAGATAAGGCACTGGTAGTTGTGGACGGAGATGCGTCAAACGTGATCCTTTCTGTGAGAAATCTCACAAATGCGAGAGGCGTGTACAGCAATTCCATCAGTGTGTACGACATGCTCAAGTATGATAATGTAGTGATCACAAAAAGCGCTGTGAAAGCAATTGAGGAGGTGTACGCATAATGGCAGACCTGAAATATTATGACATTATTGACAAGCCGGTCATCACGGAGAAGTCCATGACGGGCATGGAAGATAAGAAGTACACGTTTTATGTGCACACAGATTCCACAAAGACTCAGATCAAAGAGGCAGTGGAGAAGATGTTTCCGGGAACAAAGGTTGCCAAAGTCAACACGATGAACCTCAACGGCAAAAAGCGCAGGAGAGGCATGGTTGTCGGCAAGACGGCAAAGAGAAAGAAAGCTATCGTTCAGTTGACTGAGGACAGTGCAGATATTGAAATTTTTGAAGGTTTATAAATTCGAAAGGAGTGTAACTCATGGGAATCAAAACTTATAACCCATATACCCCTTCTAGGAGAAATATGAGCGGTTATGATTTTAAGGAGATCACAAAAAGTACTCCGGAGAAATCACTGACTGCACCGCTGAAGAAACACGCAGGACGTAATGCTCAGGGAAAGATTACAGTCAGACACCGTGGCGGCGGCTCCAGGAGAAAATACAGAATCATTGATTTTAAAAGAAATAAAGATGGCATTCCGGCCACTGTGAAGTCGATCGAATACGATCCGAACCGGACAGCTAACATCGCACTTGTGTGCTACGCTGACGGTGAGAAGAGATATATTCTGGCCCCTGTGGGACTTAAAGTCGGACAGCAGATCATGAACGGCGAAAACGCAGAGGTGAAAGTCGGAAACTGCATGGAGATGAAAGATATGCCTGTCGGCACGCAGATCCACAACATTGAGATGCATCCGGGCCACGGTGGACAGCTTGTCCGCGCTGCGGGCGTGAGCGCCCAGCTGATGGCAAAAGAGGGCAAATATGCGATTATCCGCATGCCGTCCGGTGAGATGAGAATGGTTCCGATCGTGTGCCGCGCGACTATCGGACAGGTGGGGAACACAGAGCATAATCTTATCAATATCGGCAAGGCGGGCCGCAAACGCCATATGGGTATCCGCCCGACTGTCCGCGGTTCTGTCATGAACCCGAATGACCATCCGCACGGCGGTGGTGAGGGTAAGGCTCCGGTCGGCCGTCCGGGTCCGTGTACACCTTGGGGCAAACCTGCACTTGGTTATAAGACAAGGAAGAAGAACAAGTTGTCGAATAAGATGATTATCCGTCGCAGAGATGGAAAGGCTTTGGCTAAATAAAGGAGGTAAGTGCTAGTGTCACGTTCATTAAAAAAAGGACCTTTCGCGGATGGGCATCTCCTGAAGAAGATTGATGCCATGAATGAGTCCGGAGATAAATCAGTAATTAAAACATGGTCGCGTCGTTCCACTATTTTCCCAAGCTTTGTGGGACATACGATTGCTGTTCACGACGGCAGAAAACATGTGCCTGTATATGTGACAGAGGATATGGTTGGCCACAAGCTCGGTGAGTTCGTCTCCACAAGAACTTACAGAGGCCATGGCAAGGACGAGAAAAGAAGGTAATGTGTTAGTTTTATTATATGAAAGGAGGTTTCTGAGAAGTGGCTAAAGGACATAGATCACAGATCAAGAAAGAAAGAAACCAAAACAAAGATACAAGACCATCTGCTAAGCTGTCACACGCCAGGATTTCTGCGCAGAAAGCAGGATTTGTGCTGGATGCCATCCGCGGCAAGGATGTTGAGACAGCGCTTGGTATTTTGGAATATAATCCGAGATATGCGTCTTCTGTAATAAAGAAGCTGTTGAATTCCGCTATTGCAAATGCCGAGAATAACAACGGCCTGGACCGTGAAAATCTTTATATTGACGAGTGCTTCGCCAATAAGGCGACGACAATGAAGAGAATCCGTCCAAGAGCGCGTGGTATGGCGTACCGCATTGAGAAGAGAATGTGCCATATTACCATCATCTTGAATGAAAGATAATGAAAGGAGATTAAGATGGGACAAAAAGTAAATCCACATGGTTTGAGAGTCGGTATTATCAAGGACTGGGATTCCAGATGGTATGCAGATTCCGATGATTTTGCTGACAACCTGGTTGAAGATTATAAAATTCGTGAATTTTTAAAGAAGAAACTGTATCACGCGGGCATCTCCAAGATTGAGATCGAGAGAACGGCAGACCGCGTGAAAGTGCTGGTCTATACAGCCAAACCCGGTGTAGTGATCGGAAAGGGCGGCTCTGAGATTGAAAAACTGAAAGGTGAGCTCGCTAAGTATTCGGCCAAAAAGATCCTGGTTGACATCAAGGAAGTGAAGAGACCCGACAGCGATGCCCAGCTGGTAGCAGAAAATATCGCCCAGCAGCTGGAGAACCGTATCTCTTTCCGCCGCGCTATGAAATCTTGCATGGGAAGAGCGATGAAAGCAGGCGCAAAGGGGATCAAGACATGCTGTTCCGGGCGTCTTGGCGGCGCAGACATGGCCCGCAAAGAGTTCTACAGCGAGGGGAATATTCCTCTGCAGACACTCCGTGCAGACATTGATTACGGTTTTGCCGAAGCAAATACGACATATGGCAAGATCGGTGTAAAGACGTGGGTTTACCATGGTGAGGTACTTCCAACCAAATCAGGAAAACCAGGCAAAGCTGGTTCAAAGGAAGGGAGCGATAAATAATGTTAATGCCTAAAAGAGTAAAACACCGCAAACAGTTTCGCGGTTCCATGAGAGGAAAAGCGTTGCGTGGAAATAAAATTACGTACGGCGAGTTCGGCCTTGTGGCCACAGAGCCGGCGTGGATCCGTTCAAATCAGATCGAGGCGGCCCGTATTGCCATGACACGTTACACAAAGCGTGGCGGCCGGGTGTGGATTAAGATTTTCCCGGATAAGCCAGTCACAAAGACGCCGGCAGAAACCCGAATGGGTAAAGGTAAAGGTGCTTTGGAGTACTGGGTTGCAGTAGTGAAACCAGGCAGGGTTATGTTTGAGATCGCCGGTGTGCCGGAAGAAACAGCGAGGGAGGCACTCAGATTGGCTATGCACAAGCTGCCGATCAAATGCAAGATTGTTTCCCGCGCGGATTTAGAGGGAGGTGCAGGCAGTGAAAAGTAAAGATTTTATGAATAGTTTGACAGGTATGTCGCTGGCTGAGCTGAATGATGAGTTAGTAGCTGCCAAGAAGGAACTTTTTAATCTGAGATTCCAGAACGCAACAAATCAGCTTGACAACACAAGCAGGATCAAAGAGGTCAGAAGGAACATTGCCCGTATTCAGACAGCAATGACGAGAGAGCAAAAAGCAGTTAATTAATCTTTGGAAAGGAGAACTTTGTTGTGGATAGAAATCTTAGGAAGACCCGTACAGGTAAGGTCGTAAGTAATAAAATGGATAAGACGATCGTTGTTGCCGTAGTGGACAACGTAAAACATCCGCTTTACAAAAAGATTGTAAAGAGAACGTATAAATTAAAGGCTCATGATGAGAACAATGAGTGCAACATTGGCGACAGAGTAAAAGTAATGGAGACAAGGCCGCTGTCCAAGGACAAGAGATGGAGACTTGTTGAGATTATAGAAAAAGCAAAATAAACCGTTTTGCTTTGCAAAATAAATCGTTTGCTTTGCAAAATAAACCGTTTTACTCTGTGAACCAGGAAAGGAGCATATAAATATGGTACAGCAGGAAACCAGACTTAAAGTTGCTGACAACACCGGTGCAAAAGAGTTGTTGTGTATCCGTGTTCTCGGCGGTTCTGTTAGGAGATATGCGGCTGTCGGCGATATCATCGTTGCTACGGTCAAAGATGCAACACCAGGCGGAGTTGTAAAAAAAGGTGATGTTGTAAAGGCTGTTGTTGTCAGGACAGTGAAAGAAATCCGTCGTCCGGATGGTTCCTATATCCGTTTCGACGAAAATGCGGCGGTTATCATAAAGGAAGATAAGACGCCGAGAGGAACCCGTATTTTTGGACCGGTGGCCAGGGAGCTGAGAGAGAAACATTTTATGAAGATCGTTTCCTTAGCGCCGGAAGTATTATAAGGAGGTGTCCCAAAGTGGCGACAGCAAAGATTAAAACAGGTGATACCGTTCGCGTTATTGCCGGTGTGGATAAAGGTAAAGAGGGTAAAGTCCTTGCGGTCAAGGGCGGCAAAGTTAAGGTTGAGGGCGTCAACAAAGTGAAGATGCACATCAAGCCGAACCAGTCCAACCCCAAGGGAGGCATCGTAGAGGAAGAAGCATTTTTCGATGTTTCAAATGTAATGTATGTTGTAAACGGCGAAGTCACCCGCATCGGATTTAAAATGGAAGAGGGTAAGAACAAAGTTCGCTATGCCAAAAAAACAGGCGCTGTTATTGATTAATAGAGAGAGGAGGTACTGTTTAGAATGGCCAGATTAAAAGACACATATTTGAACGAAATCGTTCCCGAGATGAAGAAAAAGTTTGGATATAAAAATGTTATGCAGGTACCAAAGCTCGAAAAAATTGTCATTAATATGGGCGTTGGCGAGGCAAAGGAAAATTCAAAGGTTCTGGATACAGCAATCAGTGACCTGGAGACGATCACAGGCCAGAAAGCTGTTGTGACAAGGGCGAAAAAATCAGTGGCAAACTTTAAGCTCCGTGAGGGCCAGCCTATCGGCTGCAAAGTAACACTGCGCGGTGAGAAGATGTATGAGTTTGCGGATCGCCTGATCAACCTTGCACTTCCGCGCGTGCGCGACTTCCGCGGTGTGAACCCGAACGCATTTGACGGCCGGGGGAATTACGCACTGGGGATCAAAGAACAGCTGATCTTTCCTGAGATTGAGTATGACAAGATCGACAAAGTGAGAGGTATGGATGTCATCTTTGTCACCACAGCAGAGACAGATGAAGAAGCACGCGAGCTCTTGGCACAATTTGGTATGCCGTTTAAGAAATAGTGAGGAGGTAATTTCATGGCTAAGAAGTCTTTGAAAATCAAGCAGCAGCGCAAACAGAAATTCTCTACCAGAGAGTACAGCCGCTGCAAACTTTGTGGTCGTCCACATGGGTATCTGAGAAAATACGGAATCTGCAGAATCTGCTTCCGTGAATTAGCTTATAAAGGCCAGATTCCTGGTGTGAAAAAAGCGAGCTGGTAAAGGAGGAAAACAAAATGACAATGAGCGATCCTATTGCAGATATGCTTACAAGAATCCGTAATGCAAATACTGCAAAACATGATACAGTTGATATTCCTGCTTCCAAGATGAAGATTTCGATCGCTGAGATTCTCTTGAAGGAAGGATATATCAAGAAATTTGATTTGGTAGATGTAGATGGTTTTAAATCAATCCGCATCACGATGAAATACGGCAGGGACAAAAATGAAAAGATAATTTCCGGATTGAGGAGAATTTCGAAACCCGGTCTCCGCGTCTATGCCGGGGCAGAGGAATTGCCGAAGGTTCTTGGCGGTCTCGGAATCGCGATCATTTCCACGAACAAAGGTGTGCTGACGGACAAAGAGGCGCGCAAGCAGAATGTTGGCGGTGAAGTATTGGCATTTATATGGTAACTGCAGCAGCAGGCCATATTCACTCGAAATAATATATAGGAGGTACCGGCATGTCACGAATTGGAAGAATGCCTATCGCTATACCTGCAGGTGTCACTGTGGATATAGCAGAAAATAATCAGGTGACGGTAAAAGGCCCAAAGGGGACACTTGAGAGAGTGCTGCCCGCAGAGATGGCGATTACAAAAGAGGGCGAGGAGATCAAAGTGTCCCGTCCGAACGATCTCAAAAAGATGAAATCACTCCACGGACTTACGAGAACGCTGATCCAGAATATGATCATCGGCGTAACGGAGGGATATGAGAAGAGACTGGAAGTAAACGGTGTTGGTTACCGTGCGGCAAAGCAGGGCAAAAAACTGGTGTTATCCCTCGGTTTTTCCCATCCGGTAGAGATGGAGGATCCGGATGGCCTTGAGGTGACGGTTGACGGACAGAACATCATTATCGTAAAAGGTATCGACAAGGAAAAAGTCGGACAGTACGCAGCAGAGATCCGTGAGAAGAGAAAACCTGAGCCGTATAAGGGCAAGGGTATTAAGTATGAAGACGAAGTGATCCGTCGCAAAGTCGGTAAGACTGGTAAGAAATAGAAAGGAGTAAATAGGAATGGTTAATAAAAAAAATAGAAACGAAGTCCGTATGAAGAAACATAGAAGAATACGTAGCCGTTTATCTGGTACTCCTGAAAAACCGCGTTTGTCTGTGTTCCGCAGCAATAATCATATGTATGCACAGATTATTGATGACGTTGCTGGCAATACGATCGTTTCCGCATCAACGCTTCAGTCTGATGTGAAGGAAGGCCTGGAGAAGACAAACAATGTTGCGGCAGCAGCAAAACTTGGTGAAGTGATCGCTAAGAGGGCACTGGACAATGGAGTTAAGACGGTTGTGTTCGATCGCAGCGGTTATATTTATCAGGGTAAGGTGAAAGCATTGGCAGACGCAGCGAGAGAAGCTGGCCTGGAATTCTAATAAGGAGGAGAACACATGAGACGTGAAATTGTTGATGCCAGTCAGCTGGAATTAGAAGATAAAGTTGTATCAATCAAACGTGTAACCAAAGTTGTAAAGGGCGGACGCAATATGCGGTTTACTGCGCTGGTTGTTGTCGGTGACCAGAACGGGCACGTTGGCGCGGGTCTGGGAAAGGCAACGGAGATTCCAGAGGCGATCCGCAAGGGAAAAGAAGCCGCTATGAAAACGATGATCGAGGTTCCGCTGGATGAGAACCAGAGCATTCCCCATGATTATACAGGAAAATTTGGAAGCGCATCGGTATTGATGAAGAGATCTCCCGACGGTACCGGTATCATCGCCGGTGGTCCTGCCCGCGCAGTTCTGGAGCTTGCCGGATTTAAAAATATCCGTACAAAATCTCTGGGATCACGCAACAAGCAGAATGTTGTCCTTGCCACGATCGAGGGTCTGAAGCAGTTGAAGACTCCGGAGGAAGTGGCAAAGCTCCGCGGCATTTCCGTGGAAGAGCTTTTGGGCTGATAGGAGGGTATTAAGAATGGCAGATAAATTAAAAATCACACTGGTCAAATCCACCATCGGTTCTATTCCGAAACACAGAAAGACGGTGGAGGCGCTTGGTTTAAGAAAACTGAACAAAACCGTTGAGATGCCTGATAATCCCGCAGTGCGCGGCATGGTCCAGCAGGTCAGGCATCTGGTCAAGGTGGAAGAAATCTAAAAGGAGGTGCAGAGAATGAATTTATCAGAATTGAAACCGGCTGCCGGCTCAAAACACAGCAATGCATTCCGCAGGGGCCGCGGACACGGTTCGGGAAATGGTAAAACTGCCGGTAAGGGACACAAAGGTCAGAAAGCTCGTTCCGGAGCTCCGAGGCCGGGTTTTGAGGGCGGTCAGCTTCCATTATATATGAGACTGCCTAAGAGGGGATTTAAGAACATTAACCGTAAGGAAATCGTTGCGATCAACGTAGGCTGTCTCAATGTCTTTGACGATGGAGAAGAGGTGACAGTGGAGAAACTCGTTGAGAAAAGAGTTGTACGCAATCCAAAAGACGGAGTTAAGATTCTTGGAAACGGAGAATTAACCAAAAAGCTTGATGTGAAGGTAAATGCTTACAGTGCAAGCGCTGCAGAGAAGATTCAGGCTGCAGGTGGAAAAGCAGAGGTGATCTAATGCTAACTACGATTCAGAATGCGTTAAAGACAAAGGAAATCCGCATGAAACTTATCTTTGTGCTGATTGCTATGGTTATTGTCCGGATCGGGTGCAACATTCCGGTTCCCGGTGTAAACAGCCAGGTTATGCAGGAGTTGTTCAATAACAATAAGTCTCTCGGATTTCTGGATGTTATGACAGGTGGGTCTTTTTCAAGGATGTCAATCTTTTCTTTGAATATCACACCGTATATTACAGCATCCATTATCCTGCAGCTTCTCACGATCGCGATCCCGCGTCTTGAGGAAATGCAGAAAGACGGCGAGGACGGACGCAAGAGGATCAATGAGTATACCAGGTATCTGTCGATCGCCCTGGCGGTCATTGAGGGTCTGGCGCTTGTGATCGGATTCCGCAATCAGGGACTGTTCAAAAACGAGGGCTATGTAATTATGATCCTGGCTGTTGTATCTATGACAGCAGGCGCTGCGTTTATGATGTGGCTCGGCGAACAGGTCACGGAAAAGGGTGTCGGAAATGGTATTTCCATTATCCTGCTGATCAACATTGTCGCGCGTATCCCCAGCGACCTCATTAACCTTTATAACAATTATATCAAGGGTGCGGGGAATATCACAAATGCCATTGTGGCTGCTGTGATCATTCTAGCGATCATTGTCGCAATGTTTGTGTTTATTGTCTTTCTGCAGGACGGTGAGAGAAGGATTCCGGTGCAGTACGCAAAGAAGATCCAGGGCCACAGGGTGGCAGGGGGGCAGTCAAGCCATATTCCGTTGAAAGTGAATACGGCGGGCGTTATCCCGGTTATCTTTGCAAGTTCCATCATGACGCTGCCGATCGTTATTGCAAGTTTTGCAGGCATCCAGCCGCAGACAGGGCCAAATGCCACGGTTTTCCAGAAACTTTTGACGGTCTGCAACCAGGGTGACTGGTGTAAGTTCGGGAGTTTTGGCGAGTTTAAGTATTCATTGGGGCTCCTGGTCTATATCGCACTGGTGATATTCTTTGCTTATTTTTACACATCTGTCACATTTAATCCCCTTGAGATTTCAAACAATATGAAAAAACAGGGTGGATTTATCCCGGGGATCCGGCCAGGTAAGCCGACGATGGAGTATCTGACAAATGTGCTGAACAGCATTATTTTCATCGGTGCTGTCGGGATGGTTATTGTCTGTGCAGTTCCCATCTTTTTCTCCGGTGCGTTTGGCGCGGATGTATCCTTTAGCGGTACGTCCCTGATCATTGTGGTAGGTGTTATCATTGAGACATTAAAACAGATTGAGTCTCTCGTATTAGTCCGTCACTATAAGGGCTTTTTGGGAAACTGATCGTGTAACTATAACCGGCCCCCTGCCAGTACTGGCGGGAGGTCGCTTATCGCTTTAAAACAAAAACAGTGAGTGCGCAAAAAGCGGCACAGAAAAGAGGTAATTATGAAAATTGTTATGTTAGGCGCGCCGGGTGCCGGCAAGGGCACACAGGCAAAAATGATTTCTGAGAAATACGGGATCCCGCACATTTCCACCGGTGATATTTTCCGCGCAAATATCAAGGAAAACACCGAGCTCGGCCAGAAAGCAAAGGGCTATATGGATAAGGGCCTGCTTGTTCCGGATGAACTGGTAGTGGATCTGGTAGTCGACCGTCTCGCCCAGGATGACGCAAAAAAAGGTTACGTGCTGGACGGGTTCCCGCGCACGATCCCGCAGGCGGAGGCACTGACGGATGCCCTGAACAAGATCGGCGAGAAACTGGACTACGCCATTGATGTCGATGTCCCGGATGAGAACATTGTCAACAGGATGTCAGGGAGACGCGCCTGTGTAAAATGTGGGGGCACATACCACATCAAGTACAATCCCACAAAGACGGAAGGGATCTGTGATGCCTGTGGCGGGGAGCTGATCCTCCGCGACGATGATAAACCGGAGACCGTTCAGCAGAGGCTGGGTGTTTATCATGAACAGACACAGCCGTTGATCGATTACTATACAAAGGAAGGTATTCTGAAAGAGGTTGACGGAACGGTAGACTTGAATGATGTTTTTGACGCGATCGTAAAGATCCTTGAGTGATATGGGTTCCGTTACGATTAAATCAGAGCAGGAGATCAGCCGGATGCGCGATGCCGGAAAAATCCTGGCAGAAGTGCATGAGCAGCTGGGTGAAATGATTGCCCCGGGGATCACGACGCTCGACATTGACCAAAAGGGCGAGGAGCTGATCCGGAAAGCCGGATGTATCCCTTCTTTTAAGGGATACGAGGGCTACCCGGCATCGATCTGCGTCTCGATTAATGATGAAGTGGTCCACGGCATCCCGTCCGGAGACCACCGCCTCTTTGAAGGGGACATCGTGAGCCTGGATGCCGGCGTGATCTACCGGGGATACCAGTCTGATGCGGCCCGCACATATGGGGTTGGCGAGATTGCGCCGGATGCACAGCGGTTGATCGATGTGACAAGAGAGAGTTTTTTTCAGGGAATACGATTCGCAAGAGCGGGAAATCGCTTGTACGATA
>CANRMO010000035.1 GCA_947631755.1 uncultured Lachnospiraceae bacterium
CCATATCGGCATTTCCCGATAAAAACAGAGATAAAAGAATGGCAAAAAAGAGGGAGAGAAAGAGTCCCCCCTTTATGATCCCGGCATGCTTTTCCTCCGGTTCATGGGAAATGATCTGGGATACAGCAGTCTGGATCCCGGCCGCATATATGGTAAATGCCAGGGAATACACAGGGAAAATCAACTGGTATATCCCGAGCTTTGTCTCGCCCAGGGTGCCGGACAGAAAGATCCGGTAACCAAATCCGATCAGACGGGTGATCAGTCCGGCAGTGGTCAATATGATAGTTCCTTTGATGAGTCGGTTTTTCAAAAGTCTGCTCCGGCATTTTTTTATATTCTATGTGTAATGCCGGGAAAAAATGTTTGTGTTTCTCTGCTTTTTATAGTATTATTAAACTGTAATATTGTGTAAATATACAGTGAGCAGAAAATTTTTGAAACACAATGACGCAAGTTATTTAAAGATAGAGGAGGATACATATGTTGTTTGATAAGAAGAAGAAAACGAAGGAGGATACCGCGGGGAAAAGCGGAGCCCGGGGAAAGGCAGGCCGAGCCGCAGATTCCGGTTCAGCCCTGGAGGAGTCTGTTTCAGGAGACCCGACCCCGGAGTGGACGATTGCGACTGCCACATTCCCTGCCATTCATGAAGAGGAGTCCGGGGATGGCGCGGCAGATGACAGTGAGGCGGCAGGAGAACCAGAGACAGAAGAGACAGCAGACGAAGAAGAGGCAGAAGCAATGGAGCCAGGAAACAGGCCAGGAAAGCAGGCCCCGGGATTAAATGATTATATCAAAGATGACCTGTATTTAAATGAACAGGCGGCAAACAGGGAATCTTCGGATAGCCCTCTGGATGCCGCTGTCTCCAGTGACTGGCTGATGGATAAGCTGGCGCAGGAGGAAATTCCGGAATCAGAAGAGGAATCCTGTCTGGATGAACTGACTTTAGATTCAAGCCAGGAGGGCGAGTCCGATGAGGCATTAAACAGTTTACTGGACCGGCTGGATATATCAGAAAATATCCGCAGGATGAACGAGACTGCGCAGGAGGATATTGCGGATGTGATTGAGAGAGATGAATCTGTCGATGAACTCCTCTCCGCAAAACCTGCCCATGAACTGACGTTAGATGAGCCTTACTCCACTGGAACTGACGGTTTAAGTTTAGACGTTCCCCTCACAGAAAGCATAGAAGAGGATGGTTTAAGCCTGGATGGTTTTTATTCCAGTGAAAGTGACGGATTAAGTTTAGATGATTCTTTTTCTGATGAAAGTAACAGTTTAAGTTTAGATGATTCTTTTTCTGATGAAAGTAATAGTTTAAGTTTAGATGATTCCTATTCTGGCGGAAACGATGATGGTCTCAGCCTGGATATTTCCCTTACTGGAAGCGATGATAGTCTCAGTCTGGATGTTCCCCTTTCCGAAAACGAAGAGGACGGGGGGTTAAGCTTAGAGGGTTCTTATTCTGGTGGAAGTGACGGGTTAAGTTTAGATGATCCTTATTCTGATAACGGGCTGAGTCTGGATGATGTAACTCCGGTTGCCAGAGAGTCCGAACAATCTTTAGGGCTGTCGTTAGATGATCTGACACTGGAATCTGTCGAAGAGGAGATAGCAGAGGACACCTCGCAGCTTGAATATGAACCAGAACCTGAGATTCAGCCTGAGGTTCAGCCAGAGCCTCTCCCAAAGTACGTGAAACCTGATTTCGATATGCCGCCAGTTTCGCAGCCATTGGAGGAGATGCAGGAGAGTGCGATAAGTGAGTACGATGAAGTGCCAACGATAAGTTCCCTTGAAAAAAAATGGAAAATGGAGCAGCCTGTGCCAGAGATGCCAGAGCAGGAAGAAACTGTGCCAGAGAAAAAAAAGGAGTTTTCCAGTTCGGAGATCCTGGTAGATTATGATCAAAACCGCGGGGAGAAGAGTGAAAAAACAAGTGGATTTGCCTTTTCGCTGGATGATGTAAAAAATGCCGGGGAGGCGGATCTGTCTGTCGCGGTTTCAGAAGAAGATGATGCGGCAGACGGGGAGCAGGGACCAGAGGCAGCAAAACAAACAGACCTGCAGCCGGGGGTACACTCTGAGGAGGTCATCAAAAGGGCCGGGAACAACAAGCGGATTTACCACAAAATTATTCTTCCATAATATTGGCCGGTGAAAACACATTTTACCTTTCCTTGAATATATTGATTACTAGAATCGACAAAATATTTGTTTTAATGCACAGTGGATAGGAAAGGGTTGAAATGTATGGACAAAAAAATATATCTGGATCATGCGGCGACAACAAAGATTTCAGATGATGTTCTAGAAAGTATGATGCCATATCTGAAAGAGAGGTTTGGAAATCCTTCCAGCATCTATGATATGGGAGCAGATAATAATTCTGCGCTGCAAAATGCCAGACAGCAGATTGCCAATGTTTTGTCCTGCGCCCCCGAATCGATCTTCTTCACTTCCGGGGGCACAGAGAGCGACAACTGGGCAGTTAAGGGGAGTGCGGAACTCCAGAAATCCCGGGGCAGGCATATTATCACCAGCAGGCTGGAACACCACGCGATCCTCCATACCTGTGAATATCTGGAAGAGAAAGGATATGAGGTGACCTATCTGGATGTGGATGAGCTCGGGATTGTCAAACTGGATCAGTTAGAGCGCGCTCTCCGGCCGGATACGATACTTGTATCTGTCATGTCTGCAAATAATGAGATTGGCACACTGCAGCCGATCCGCCAGATCGGCCGTATGCTGAAAGGACATCCGGCTTTTTTCCACACAGATGCCGTGCAGGCTTTTGGACAGATTCCGATTTATCCGGAAGAGTGGGGGATTGATCTGCTGAGCGCGAGCAGTCACAAATTCCACGGTCCCAAAGGGTGCGGATTTTTGTATGTGAAAAAAAATCTGGCGCTGCCCTCCTTTCTTCATGGGGGCAGACAGGAGAGCGGAAGAAGAGCCGGGACTGAAAATGTGGCGGCGATCGTAGGGATGGGAAAAGCGGCGGAACTGGCGGGGAAAAATATGAACCGCAATCTACATCATATCGTGGGCCTCCGCGATCACATGATACACCGGATTGAGAAAGAAATTCCCTATACGCATTTGAATGGCTCCCGGAACCACAGGCTGCCGGGAAATGTCAATATCAGTTTTCTTGACACGGACGGGGAGACTCTGGTTCTTATGATGGATATTGAGGGAGTCTGCTGTTCCAGCGGCTCCGCCTGCACATCCGGCCAGGCTTCGCCCTCCCATGTGCTCGAAAGCATCGGACTGGAGCCGGAAATCTCAAAAGGAGCGCTGCGTTTCACACTGGGATCAGACACGACAAGAGAAGAGATTGATTATACGGTTGACCACTTAAAAGATATTGTGAAATCTGTGCGGTCTATGGCAAAAGAATAATATTGACTGGGGGAAATTTTTGTGTTAAAATTCTAATAGATTGTACCTCTAAGGAGGTTTTTATGGCATTTATGGACTAACATCCTGGGAAAATATAAATATATCTATCTAAAGGGGGATTTTGGCATGAATTTGATTCAGGAGTTAAAAAATTTAGGTGTAAATACAGATGAAGGTTTGCAGCGCGTAGGGGGCAATCTTTCTCTTTATGAGAGAATGCTTGTTAAGCTTAAGGATATGATAAAAGATTCCCCTATCCAGATGGATTTTGACTGCAATGATTATTCTGACATAATAGAGGCTGCGCACACAATTAAAGGAGCTTCCGGAAATCTTGCGGTTACGCCTATTTTTGAGTCCTATTCCGAGTTTGTGAAATTGCTGCGTGAGGAGCAGCCAGAGCAGGCAAAGAAGATTTTAGAAAAAGTGCTCCCGATTCAGGAGGCGATTATTGACTGCATAGAAAAAAACTCATAAATAATCGTTCGCTTATGTCAGAAAGGGAAGATGTTATATATGGAACAAATAAAAAAAATACTTATTGTGGATGATTCTGAGATAGACAGAGAAGTACTTCGAAATATGCTGGATGAAGAGTTTGAAGTAGTTGAAGTTAATAATGGATATTCCGCCCTTGATGTTATATTGAAAAAGGGGGAAAGATTTGATGCGGTTCTGTTAGATGTTTCTATGCCATTTTGTGACGGGATCAACGTACTCCGCATATTGCGCGAGAATAATATGGATGTCCAGATCTTTATGGTTACTGTGGAGGCAACAAAGGAGAATATAGAAAAAGCCTCGCGGTATGATATTGCAGATTTTATAAAAAAACCATTTGATAAAAATGAGGTTTTAAAAAGACTGAGAAACAAACTTAATATTGAAGAAAAAGTCAAGCTTGAAAGGGCAGATATAGATGAAATCAAAATGTACATATCGGATTTAGAATATATTTATGAGCGTTATCTGACCATTACCGGACAGGACAAAAAAAAGGATGCGCGCAGGGCGTATTTCATGAAAGTCATGTTGAATAAAGCTTTAGAAAGAAAAATAGAAATAGGAAAATTGGACGGTTTTCAGATAGAGATGATATGTAAAGCAACATATTTGTGCAATATAGGAAATATGTTGCTTCAAAAAATGCCAGTCGATACAAGCTTAAAGGACGGAAATAAGGAAAATGATATTTATCGGCAGCATCCTGTGGCGGGCGCTCATCTTGTAAGGCTTAATCATTCAAGATATTGCAGGCGGTTTGTGGATCTCTGTTCAGAAATATGTCTGCACCACCATGAAAGACTGGATGGAAAAGGATTTCCACATGGCAGCCGTAATAATTCAATTTACGCACAGATTTGCGGGTTGTTGGAAAAGTTTGAAGAGTTATTCTCTGGTCACAGCAAACATGATGCAGCACAATTTGATTCTGTGATAGATCAGCTGGAAAGTGACAGTGGGTTTGTAGACAGCAAAGTATTTTTGTTGTTGAAAGAGAGCAAATCTGAGATTGTACAGTATTATTATAGTGATAAATAAATTTAACCATAAGAATAAGGATGATAGAAAATGAATAAAAAAACAATGAAATATTTGAAGATAAGTTTTTTTTGTTTAATCATTATTTGTGTACTGGTATTTGTGGGTCTGATAGGATTTATGACTTCTAAAACCCAAGAAACTATCACTGAGGTAAGCAATATCTATATGTCTGAGATTAACAGCCAGGTCCAGCAGAAGTTCAGTTCCATCTTACAACTGCGTTTGACCCAGCTCAAGGGCGTATATGACTGCACTCCGCCGGACAGCAGCATAGCAAGGGAAGATATTTTAAAAGAGCTGAAGATCAGTGCCGAGGTCAGGGGATTTTCAACCCTGGATATGATGGACAAGGACGGCAAGCTCGAATCGATCTATGGTAAAGTAACATCATTTGTCGACATGGACAGTGTCATAGCTGGTTTAAAACGAGATGGCAATTTCATAACCCGGGGGGTAAATAAAGCCGGAGAGGAAGTACTGCTTTTTGGAATGGCAGCGGAATACCGCCTGGCAGATGGTGGAACAAGTACCGCATTGATGGCAGGTTTGCCAATGAAAGAACTAAACGATTCGTTGTTTTTAAATTCGAATGATTCGGGGATGTATTTTCATATTATTGACAACAAGGGAGATTTTATTATAAAAAATGCAGACGTATCATTTGATAATTATTTTGACCATTTAATGTCAGAATCGGAACATGATGATATAGACAAATCAGAGCAAGTTGTGAAAAAAATGAATCTGAAAATGAAATCTCTTGAAGATTATTCCTCGCTGGTGCACTGTTTTGGTGAGGAGAAGTATGTATATGCTTCTCCCATTTCACTAAAAAAGAAAGTGGACTGGTATCTTGTTACCATCATGCCTCAGGGCGAATTGAGCCAATGCATCTCCAAGCTCGACGTTATGCGCATGAGGATGACAGTTGTTTCTATCCTGATCATTGTGGCAAGTATGTTAGCTATGTTTGTCGCCTACTATAAGATGACCATGGGACATATGCATGAACTCGCCCGGTCAAAAGCGGAAGCTGTCCGGGCCAACAGGGCAAAAAGTGAATTTCTTTCCAGTATGAGCCATGACATCCGTACACCTATGAATGCCATTATAGGAATGACAGACATTGCTATGAAACATGGGCAGAATCCGGAACAAATTGCGGAATGTCTGAGTAAGATAAAACTGTCCAGCAGGCACTTGCTGGGATTGATTAATGATGTTCTGGATATGTCAAAGATCGAAAGCGGCAAGATGGAGCTGAATGAACATTCCATGTCTTTAAGGGATGTAATGAATGATATTGTGAATATCGTGCAGACGCAGATAAAGCAGAAAGGCCAGCATTTTGATGTTTTTATCCGTGATATCATGTCAGAAAATGTCCTCTGCGACCATGTCCGTCTTAACCAGGTACTGATCAATATTCTCTCGAATGCAGTGAAATTTACGCCGGATGAGGGAAGAATTGATATTTATGTTTACCAGGAGCCCTCTCCAAAGGGAGAAGAGTATATAAGAACACATTTCCGTGTGAAAGATACTGGTATGGGAATGTCAGAAGAGTTTCAGAAAAAGATCTTTGACACTTTTACAAGAGAAGAAACTGTGCAGGCGAAACAGATTACCGGAACTGGATTGGGAATGCCTATTGTAAAATCGATTGTTGAGCTTATGGGCGGAACGATTGAATTACAGAGTAAACTTCAAAAGGGGACGGAGTTTCATATTACGCTGGATTTGAAAAAAGTTGATATAAGTGAACAAGATATGAAGCTTCCTGAATCGTGGAGTATTCTTGTTGTGGATAATAATGAACAGTTATGCGCTAGTGTTGTGTCAAATCTTGAGGAATTAGGTGTCCATGCAGAATGGACGACAGATGGAAATAAAGCAGTAGAGATGGTAGAAACAAGCCATGACAATCAGGCAGATTATGATTTTATCCTGATTGATTGGAAGATGCCCGGTATGGACGGCATACAGACTATGCATGAGATCCGTAAACGCTGGAAGCAGGAAGTTCCTATGTTTTTGATTTCTGCATATGACTGGAGTGATGTCGAAGATCAGATTGATGTATCTGTAATTGACGGCTTTATTCCCAAGCCGCTTTTCAAATCAACTTTATTTGATAAATTGATACAGTATACAGAAGGGTATGATGGCCTGAAAAAACACGAGGAGAAAGACGAAATAATATTTACTGGAAAACGCATTCTTTTAGCGGAAGATATTGATATTAACTGGGAGGCTGCGTGCGGAATGCTCGAACCTACCGGGTTAGAGTTTGAGCGGGCAGTGAACGGTAAAGATTGTGTTGAGAAATTTGAAAAGTCTGAAATCGGATATTATGACGCAATTCTTATGGATGTCCGTATGCCAGTCATGAACGGTTATGACGCTACAAGGGCTATTCGGAAACTTGAGCGCCCGGATAAGGAGCTGCCTATTATTGCCATGACGGCAGATGCTTTCTCGGATGATGTACAGGTTTGCCTTGATTGTGGAATGAATGGGCATCTCTCAAAACCAATTGACTTCAATGAGTGTATACGTGTGTTTCAGCAGTTTTTAGTGTAATAGGAAAAGACAGAAATAAAATCAGCAGGATTGCCATTTACGGTTTCCTGCTGATTTTTATATTGATCAGTCAAATAAATCGGATGTCACAGAACTCATGTGACGTCCCGAAACACCGGGTAATGATTTTTATATATGGTATATTGGCTGATACCGGCTTTTTCCAGCAGCCGGGCCGCCCGGTCAAAAGAAAATGCCACATATTCCGGCACATGGGCGTCGGATCCCACAGTGACCAGCTCGCCTCCCATTTTCACATACCAGTCCAGAATTTCCGGGTGAGGATTCGGAAATTCCGTTGATTTCCATCCGGAAGTATTGATCTCCAGCGCGATGTCTTTCCGGATGAGAAAACGGAGGATCTCCCCGATGATCTCCCGGTAATCCCCCGGCACATAGGTAAATGTGTCTGGTGCGTAGCGGACAATATAATCCAGATGGCCGAGAGAATCAAATTCATGAAAGGCAGTTATGTTGTCAAGCAGCTGTTCAAAATACGCGCGGACACGCGTTTCCGGCGTCTCTCCCTCCCAGAATCTGGCATAATAGGGATCTTTTCTGTCCACTAAGTGGAGGGAGCCGATCATATAATCAAATCCCTCTTCACTGGCCAGTTTCCGGTTATTTTTTATTATATCCGGTGTGAGCTGCAGGCCGCACTCCACCCCGGTCATAATCTCAAGTTCTGGAAAAGAGGGGCGGAGTGTGCGGAGTGTCTCACGGTAGTCCTCTGGATCAAAGACAAAGAGCGGCCCGGATAACGGATGGCTGTCAACCGGCTGCTGATCTTCCGGAAAACCGTAGTCCATGTGGTCGGTCAGGCAGACGCCGGACAACCCTCTTTTTTTTGCTGTTTCAAGTTGACTTTTCACTGGCGTTCTGCTGTCTGTCGAGTACTCCGAGTGGAGGTGGGTATCGTATTGTATCATTCCAGATAACTCCTTTCCAGGAAGACACTGTCCTCTTCATTGACGCACTGGATCCCCTCAATGTGGGAAGAGGCGACGAGAGAATAATTTGTATAATATACGACAAAACCGGGTTTGCTGCCATTTGGCTTTTTCACATTCTTCTTCTGCGTGTAATCGATCTCAACTTTGTCGGATCCTTTCCCTTTAGAGAAATAAGCGGCCAGGCTGGCGGCCTCCTCAAATGTGCGAACCGGCGGCTCTTCGTTATTGCATTTAATGATCACATGGGAACCCGGCATCTGCTTAGCGTGGAACCACCAGTCATTTCCAGTGGCGACTTTAAATGTGAGTTCATCATTCTGGAAATTATTTTTTCCCACGTAAATGTCATAACCGTCGGAGGAGAGAAAGTGAAGAGGGCGGCTCTTTTGCGTCTTTCCCTTTTTTTTGCTGCCGGCCGCGCGGCTCTTCTTTACATATCCGCTCTCTGCCAGTTCGTCCCGGATAAATTGGAGATCTTCCTCTCTTCTGGCAATGTCGAGCGCTGTCAAAATAGATTCCAGGTGATCTGTCATCTCCTGATTTTCTCTCATCTGTTCCGTCACCGCCTCAAACGTGCGTTTTAATTTGTTATAGCGGTTAAAATATTTGTTTGCATTTTCCGAGGCACTCAGCGTGTTGTCAATGGGAATGGTGATCTCTTCGCCGCTGTAAAAATTCGTACAGGTGAGGGATCTGTCCTCCGGCGTCAGCTGGTAGCCGTAGGCGTTGATCAGTTCGCCATACACCTTATATTTGTCTTTTTTCTCTGTGTCCCGCAGCTGTTTTCTCTGGATGTCCATTTTTTTATAGCACCGCTCCAGAAGTGTAGTGACGCTTTTTCTGAGATCCGAAGATTTTTGGCGGATCCGGCCGATCACATCCTTTTCCCCGTAGAAAGACTCGACCACACGGGAAATAGAAAGATCCTCCCGGCAGTCCATCTCATCAAACATATGCAGGGGAACTGCGGAAAATTCTTTCGGGAGGGGACCGTCAAAATAAATGCGGGGAGAAAATCTTCCCTCTTTAATTTGTGCAGCCAGTTCACGGAACTTCGTCATAAGGGCGGATTTCTGATTGCCGTTCAGGGAAGCCATGGGCATATCGCCGTCCAGTCCGCTCTCAAAGGCGAGCTCGTGGGCCATCACCGAACTGAAACCAGTGATGGAAGAGTACAGTGCCTTTGCTATGGACTGAGGTTTACGGAAGAGCTCGTCATTCCATATTTCTGTAGTGATATCAAAAGGACTCCGTTTGTCCATCGTATTTGGTATAAAATACTCCCGGCCCGGCAGCACTTCCCGTACCGAGCTGATCATTCCGTTGATGTGTTTTATGCTGTCTATCACTGTGTTTTTGTCATCCACAAAAATAATGTTGCTGTGTTTTCCCATGATCTCAACCATGAGAGCGCGCTGTACCACATCTCCCAGCTCATTTAAGTTTTCCATGGAAATGCGGACGACCCTTTCAAAGCCAATCTGTTCCACCGACAAAATCCTCGCGCTGGCCAGATGTTTGCGCAGAAGCATACAGAAATTGGGCGCGGTCAATGGTGAGGGTTTGTTATTTTCCGTCAGATGCAAAAGCGGGAGAGAGGCACTGGCTGAAATTCTCAGCCGGTGCAGCACGCGGTTATTTTTAATTCCGAGAATCAGTTCATCCGGTTCCGGCTGTGCGATCTTTTGTATATGTCCGCCTGCCAGCGTATCATGTAATTCCCTTGCCAGCGCAGCCACTGTAATGCCATCGAAAGCCATAATTTATCCTGTCCTTTCCCAAATTTATGAGTGTTATCCCATCCCTGCGCCCGGCAGGCCATTTGTCTGCCCGCGGGTGTTCCGGGTGAAAATGCTTACACTGTAACCAGTATACACTACTATCTCCAGGAAAGGAAGTAAATTCTTGACTTATCGCTGCTTTTGAACTATAATATTTACTGTTCAACTAACAGTAAAAAAATGACATGACGTATCTGCACCGTGGAAATGAGGTTCCATATGATTCAGAGCATGACAGGTTACGGACGCGGTGAGATGTCCGGCGAGAATTACAAAATAGAAATCGAGATGAAATCCGTCAATCACAGATATCTGGATGTGAATGTCAGGCTTCCCCGCAAACTAGCCTTTCTGGAGACTGTTATCCGCAGCCAGGTAAAGGAATTTGCCGCCCGCGGAAAAATTGATATCTTTGTATCTATGGAAGATTTCAGCGAAAACGGTGTGAACATCAAATACAACCGTGAACTCGCCCGCTCCTATTTCGCGGGCATACAGGAAATTTCAGAAGATTTTTCTCTTGAGAACCCGGTCAGCGCCTATCAGCTGTCCCGTTTTCCGGATGTGTTTACGGCAGAGGATATGGAAATTGATGAGACGGAGCTGACAGAACTCGTATCTGGCGCGCTGAAAAACGCCGCACATTCTTTTGTCAGCGCCCGTCTGACGGAGGGAGAAAAATTAAAGCTGGATCTGGATGGCAAACTGGATTACATAAACTCCCTGATTGACCAGATTGCCCGGCGCTCGCCACAGATCTTGCAGGAGTACCGCCAGAAGATTCGTGAAAATGTACAGGAGCTTCTTGGAGACAGCAGAGTGGATGATACGATAATTGCCACAGAGATTGTCGTATTTGCTGATAAAATCTGTGTGGATGAGGAGATGGTCCGTCTCAGGACGCACACCAGCCACATGAGGGAAACTCTCGCATCCGGCGGTCCTGTCGGCAGAAAACTGGATTTTCTTACCCAGGAGATGAACCGGGAGGCAAATACGATTTTGTCAAAAGCCAATGACATCGAAGTGTCCAATCATGGAATTGAACTAAAGACGGAAATCGAAAAGATACGCGAGCAGATTCAGAATATCGAGTGAGATTGGGGGAGACCATGCATTTTGTAAACATCGGTTTTGGAAATGTTGTGAACAGTGATAAAGTATTCAGCATCGTAAGTCCCGAGGCGGCCCCGGTCAAGCGTCTGATCCAGAATGCAAAAGACCAGGGGGATGCCATTGACGGAACATGCGGGAGGAAGACAAAAGCAGTCCTTGTTATGGAGAATCGCACGATCGTACTGTCCTCCCTGTTGCCTGAGACAATTGCGGCACGAATGAATTCGGAAGAAGAGAGGAGATAGTATGGCAAAGAGAGGTATACTCGCGGTTATTTCTGGTTTTTCCGGTGCCGGAAAAGGGACGATCATGAGGGAACTGGTCAAACGGTATCCCTATTATTTATCGGTGTCTGCGACCACCAGGCCCCCCCGCGAGGGAGAAGTGGACGGAAAGGATTATTTTTTCCACACCCGGGAAGAATTTCAGAAAATGATACAGGACGGTGAACTGATCGAGTGGGCCGAATACGTGGGAAATTTCTATGGAACCCCGAAAAAGGCCGTGGAGCAGCAGCTGGAAGAGGGCAAGGATGTACTTCTTGAAATTGAGATGCAGGGAGGACTTCTTGTAAAAGAGCAGTTTCCTGACGCACTCCTTGTTTTTGTCACCCCGCCTTCCGCGGATGAATTAAAAAGCCGCCTCACAGGCCGGGCCACAGAGAGCCCGGAGGAGATTACCCGCAGATTGGCGCGGGCAGTAGAGGAAGTGGCCTTTATGAAATCTTATGATTACATAGTAGTAAATGATGATCTTGAGGAAGCGATCGCGCAGCTGCATCAGATCATATCCAATGAACACAGCAAAACTGCTAATTGCGCTGATATGATCCGGCTCATGGATCAGGAATTGAAAATATTTTCATCGAAATAGCACATAAAACAAAGGATATAATAATATTTTATTGAAATCTATGGCAGCGCTCAACGATAGCCGGCCTGCAGAAATGAGGAAGAAAATGAGTGATGAGTTTGAAAACCGGGAAGAGAGTGATCTGAAAAAGGACAAAAACAAAAAAAGATCGCCGTTCAGTTATGTTCTGGAGGGAGTCATATATATTGTCCTGATCGTGTTCTGTATCTTTGTTGTACCGAATTACATTGTTCAGAGAACGGTTGTCAGCGGGGACTCTATGGAGGATACTTTGAAAAATGCAGAGAGCCTCCTGGTTGACAAAGTGTCTTATCGATTTACATCCCCCAAGCGGTACGATATTATCGTATTTTACCCGAAAGGGAGAGATGTGGATGAATATTATGTAAAGAGAATTTATGGACTGCCGGGGGAGACAATCCAGATCAAGGACAATGATATTTATATCAATGAGGAAAAGATTGATGACCCATATGCCAAGGATGCTATGAGGACTCTTGGGATTGCCGAAGAGCCGATCACCCTGCAAAAAGATGAATACTTTGTTCTCGGTGACCACAGATCCGTCAGCATTGACAGCCGCTATATCAATCCGGATAATCTTTTGTCCGAAACTGCCAAAGCATTTGTGGAGTCACACAAACAAAGTCTGGAGGATACCGACAATTATGATTTTTATGATGAGTCGGGACCGGGGCCGGTTAAGTTAGAGAACATTGCCGGAAAAGTATTTTTGAGAATCTGGCCTCTCTCAAAATTTGGTGTGCCCTGACAGAATATTTTAATTTTGTCGGTTTAAATAAAATATATGAAAGCCAGGAAGGAGATGCCACTATGTTACATCCATCGTATTCGGACTTAATGAATATTGCAAACAGCGAGGTAGAAGAGGGGGAACAGCCAGTTGTAAACAGCCGCTACTCCATCGTACTCGCCACAGCGAAAAGAGCCAGACAGATCATCGGAGGTTCCCAGCCGTTGACGGAAAATACAACTTGTCCCAAAGCACTTTCCATTGCCATTGATGAACTGGCAAACAGTGCGATCAAAATTGACGCAGAGGACCGGACAATGGAAGAATAAAAAATCATAGAGAAAGTATGCAGATAACGCACATTTCCAACAGGGATCTGTGCGTTATTTTAATGTGAAATAAATTTTGTCAGAAATATTTAAAAAACGGATTGACAAACGCCTGTTCGCATGATATAGTATAAAAAACAAACGATTGTTCGGATTATTTGTTCGGAAAAGATGTTCGTGCGAAGGAGGCTTTTATTATGAAATGTACAATCAGAAAGACAATTCCCTACATTATTTTCTCTGCCGTGATCCTTATTTTTTGCCTGTTTTTTCTTTTTCACTCGGATGCATCCGCAAATACGGTGGAGCTGTGTGATGTGACACAGGTGGAATCCGTCCTCATAAAAAAGGGAGATACATTATCATCTATTGCCACAGAGTATGCGGGAAAGCGCTCCCATTTATCCGATGATGAGTACATGCGCCAGATCATCCAGTTAAATAACTTAAAGTCTGAGCACATACAGGCGGGCCACTATATTTTACTGCCGGATTTCCGAAACTGACTGACCTGCCATAAAACTCGATCCTCAGTCAAAATAACCTGTAACATGACAAATTTCTGTCATGTGCACATGCTATATTTTCATTTGTTATTAATAGGAAATGTAGTTTTGACACATAGGAGATGAGTGAGTTTATGCGTACAAAAGTTTTACTGGGAAAAGTTTTTCTTGTTCTGGCCGTTTTGGTGACCGGATTATTCTTCAGCCTTTCATCCGGAGACATTACAGCCTCGGCTGCGGCCGGGAAAGTCCGGGTCAGATATAATGGAAAAACGTATACAAATAAGAGTAAAAAGTTATCTGTGAAGTATAACAAAAAAAAGATATCTAAGAATTCTTATAAAGCACTGGTCATAAAGGGCTCTTACATGGCGCCTTACACCGATGTTTTTAAATCCGGTGTAAAGGCTTCCTGTAAATATTCAAAGAGCAAAAAGAAACTTACTATATCCAAAAATGATGTGATGATCGAGATGACTGTGGGAAGCAGAACTGCCTACGTAGACGGAGAGAAGGTGAAACTTCCGACCGCGCCACTGTCTGTGCGCTATGTATCAAAGAAAAAGACAAAAATCCTCGTGCCGGTCAACTATATTGCAAAGGCACTTCATCTGACATATAAAAAGAGCGGTTCTACTATCACACTTGGGGATTCCCTTCACCTTTCCTATGACGATGAAGAGATTTATTATACAGGAGTTAAGGGGAGTGTTTACTATAACCACACAAATTACAATATGTCATCCATTCCTGTCATCAAAATTGACGGCACTATGTACGGCCCGGCGGAGGAGATTTTTGACACGGTTATGGGACTTGACTATTCGTTTGATCCCTCCACAGGGGTCCTGACGGTGGGAAATGAGGATCTGCAGATGGAACTGACTGCGCAGTCCGGCTCCGATGAAATCAAGATCAACGGCATCCAAAATACATTGTCCGCTCCGGTAAAAATGATAACTGATCTCTCACAGGATAAAGAGACGGTCTGTATTCCGATTGCGGATGTGATGCGCAAACTGGATTACACGCGGTCCTGGAACAAGGCAAATAAGTATTATGCCATCCAGTCCAAAAACTTTTTTGACTGGACAAAAGAGCTCTCGCCGACACAGATCGCGGATACAGCCGTAAATTATGTACACAGTCTGCGGTCGGATTATTCGGAGGCCGGAGGCACCGGTTCCGTCAATTTGAGAATTTCCGGTTCTTCTTCCGAAATTTTAAAGACGGCTGTTGTCAGGCGGGCCAATTCCGTGATCACAATAACCCTTCCCTCTTCTCATTATATTCTCGACAAAAATCAGTTTGCCAATTTCGGCGAGATCATTGAGAAGATGGATGTTGTCACCGCAGAGGACGGCTCGGTCCAGATCTCCCTTACCTGCATCAATACTGCTGATTTTTCCTATGTGATCCAGAACAATGAGCTCGTTATAAATGTGTTATACACGTATTCAAATGTAAACGGCAGT
>CANRMO010000036.1 GCA_947631755.1 uncultured Lachnospiraceae bacterium
CTTAGATTTTTAAAGCCCTCATATAAGTTTACTGTGTACTCTACAGTCACATCGCCACTGCCGCCGCCACCCTTTACATAATCAAAACAGCCCTTGCCAAACAGCGCCACTTTCGTCCCGGCCGCCAGCGGAAGGACATGCCCCTCATTTTTCAGAAGCACCATACCCTCTTTGGCCGCTTCTTTTGACAGCATCCGGTGCTCTTTGCACGCTGTCACCCTCTCGCCGTTTTCCCCCAGCGGGAGGTTTGGCTGATACATCACTCTCTGCCACTTTGCCATATCCCTGCTCTCCTCCTGTGATCACATAATCCCATTTTTCTATATGCCAGATATCCGCTATCCCTGTAGATTTTCTGCCACTCTCCCCAGCATAGACAAAAGACTCTCCCGCTCCTCATCACTGAACCCGTGAAAACTTTTCTCCTCCAGATCATCCACCAATTCAACGATCTTCTCCGCTTTTGTCCGGCCCTCCTCTGTCAGAAAGATGCCGTTTGCCCTCTTGCCCCCGGACACGATCATCGGCTCTTTGTAAATGAAACCGTCCCGTTTCATCTTTTCCAGCAGCACCGTCATAGTGGACGGGCGGATCTGGCACATCTGTGCTAAATCTTTCTGCACACACCCCTCGTGCCCCAACAATATGTACAATATTTTAGGCTGTCCGTCCGACAGTTCCAACTCCTGAAACCCCTTTCTGCTCAGATTCCAGTGTGCCCCCTGGGTCTCCAGAAGAGCTAAAAATATTTTATCTTTCACTGTCTTTTACCCCCATAAATTACTGTCACAATTAGTTTCCCAATTTATGGTTTCATTCTATAAAAAATACCGCCTTTTGTCAATGGTGTCTTAACACACACAGCCACTGTCCCGGATTCGGGGACAGTGGCTGCGGCCATACAACTCTTATCGGTCTGTATTCTTATTTAAATACAGCCTTTTTTGAAATTTTCCCTTTGTTTTTAAATAGTTTTTTATACTTTTTCTTCTTCGCCTTCGGCACTTTCACAGTCACTTTCGGCGCCGTTCCCTTGAATGCCTTAGAGCCGACTGTTTTTATGCTCCCGGACCTCACGGTTATCGTCTTCAATTTAGGACAGCCCGCAAAGGCACTCTTGCCGATCTTTGTGACATTAGCCCCGATAGTAACAGAAGTAAGTTTTTTCATTCCGGCAAAAGCCTTATTCCGGATACTCACTACCTTAAACGAATAACCGTCTATCGTCACCGTTTTCGGGATAGAAACCTTTTTGGCAGTCTTTTTCTTCGCACCACACACCTCAACTGTGCCATTCTTCCCGGCAGATTTCACCACCTTGTACTTCAGAGCTCCCACTGTCGCTGTCGTTCCCTTTGCCGGCACAGAGACAGCTTCCGAATCCTTGTTATCCCCGGAATTTCCGCTGATATCGCCAGTCTGCTGCTGCGTCTCAAATGGAACATCCGGTTTCGGAGTCTCCAGCTGATTTCCAGGCTCTTTGTCTCCCTTCGGATCATCATCCGAGCCCGGAGTTGGCGTCGGATCATTCCCTGGAGCCGGCGTCGGGGTCGGGTCATTCCCCGGATTCGGAGTTGGCGTCGGGTCATCCGGTATGATTTCCTGTTTCTTTGTCGCAGTCAGTTCAATATCCGGCAGCTGGGAGACTACGACATTCCCATCCGAGTCCTCAATTGTCATCTCGCACACGGCATTGAACTTGCCAGCCAGTTTCCCTATATTCGTATCCGCACAGTCAAATTTCACATTTACTATCTGCATCCCGGTCTGGAAAGACTGCTTTGATTTGTTGCGCGCTATCACATTTCCGTCTTCATCTTTTATCTTCGTGGTAACTTTTACTGATTCGCCCGCTTCTTCTCTCCCCCATGTCACATAGGACTCAATATTTCCGGACAGTTTATTCTCCTCATCCAGAACGAGGTTAGCCGACATATCTCTGGCACCCAGCGGGTTGTCGTCCTCGGCGGTATAGAAAGGAATGGTTTCTTTTTCGTCCTTTGTCACAGTAAATTCTTCACCGTCGACTTTAACTTCCGCCTCTCCCTTGCTGTCTTCCGGAACATATATCCGCAGATCATTCTTATTTGTGACCTCTATTGTGACAGATTCCCCTACCGCTGATATTTCTTTTTCGATGCCGGATGTATCCATAATCGTGAAATCCGTCTTTGTCTCTGCGGAATCTGAATATATAGTGACAGAATCCTCTCCTTCTCCTTTTACACTCTTTACTTTGAGCTCTGCGTCTGCATCCGATGTCTGGATCTCCGAGAACAGATCCTCTGTGGCAGTATAGAACTTCAAATCCTCTTCGTTCTCTCCGCTCTCTTTCAAATTGTCCCTGATCACATATTCGCCCTGCGGAAGCACAAAACTCCGGATGCCACTGAACTCTTCTCCCACTTTTGCCTCGCCGTCTTCCGATCCCTCTTGTGCAGCGATTGAAACCGGTCTCTGCTCATACACACCGTCAATTTCTTTGTAATCTCTTCCACCGCCGTTTTCGAGGTCAATATCCTTGCGGTTCACTGCAATGGTAACTTTTTTACTGTCTTCGCCCGCGCCCACTCTGGCTTTCGGTTTGCCTTTTAAATACTCACCTGAGAAATCTGCATTCTCTAACACATCCCTGATAGTAGAATACTTCACAAAGGATGCGGATGTAAACTTATACCAGCCGGATCTGTAGTCAATACTCTTGAAATCTTTTGCTATTTTCAGCTCGCGGAAAGCATTTGGATAATTGCAGTCATACACTCCCAGGATATAATTGCCCTCCTGATCCATGTCCATAGTAACTGGCACAAGCGCATGGCCCACACAGCCAGAATATACACACAGGACTAACGGATCAGCAGTGGAATCCACACTAAGCCCGCCCGAGCGCTCAAATTCTTCCACCTGTTTGATAAGTTTTCTGTACTCAGCAAAGTTATTCGAAATCTCTATGCCGATTTCATCTGCAAACTGTGACACCTGGTAAATCTCAATTATCTTAGTGAGCTGTGCCTCCGGGCTTCCCGGCGCCGCCACATCATACAAATCCTCTGCCGAAGAGGTATAGTCTGCCACATCAAAGAGATCACCCTCATAGAATTCCTCGCTGGACGCCGCCATGCCAAAACAGCTCCCTCCCCATCTGGAACTCCATTCATAATAATAAGAACCTCTTGTCACACTCTGCAGAGCAGTTACATAGCGCTGTCTCGGAATATAATAATTGGAATCATATCCGAAAGAGCTGCTGGAATTGGAGAAAGAATAATGATCTTCTTTCTCTGTGTAGAATTTATCCTGGCCAACAACCGGAATACCGTTCCACTCACCGTTTGCCTTATTCCATGAAGTATTTGCTGCCCTGTAATAAATAGTCAATCCCTCTGCGTGTTTACCGTCAAAACAATCTTCTTCCCAGGAAGCAGGATAATCACCGTAGAAATAAACTTTCTCAAGCGTTTCACAATCTGCAAAACACCTTGCCGGCATATCTTTCACGTTGGCCGGAATGTTGATCGTTCTTATCTTACTGCAGCCGCTGAAACATCCCTCACCGAGAGACGACACAGACTCTGGTATTATCATTGTCTGCAGTGCCAGGCAGGATGCAAATGCCTCTTTTCCCATTTTCTTTAATTTCTCACCGAGAAGAATTTCCACCATGCCGCTGCATTCTTTAAACGCTCCCTCTCCGATATCCTTGATACCACGCACATCAATATCCCTTATAATAGCCGCATCTCCCATAAATGCTTCTTTCTCTATCTCTGAGACACTTGGCATATAAACACTTTCCAGCTTTGTGCAGTTCACAAAAGCGCGCTCCCCAACACTATTGAGCGTACTTTTTGAAAGGATCTTAACCAGGTTTGCCGCCCCGTTAAATGCATTTTTCCCGACTCTCGTTGCCGGCCCAGTCTGAATCAGCTTTACATCTTCTCGATGGGATCTGCCATCCTCACTGGCCCAGCCAGGCAGAGCATCCTCCTCAAAATCCGGGATCTCCGCTGTCATGCCCTCTTCTTCGCAAAAGAATGTAAGCTCTCCGATGTCATCCCGGTACTTCCACTTTAATCCATTTTCAAAATCGCCCTCAGCCTCATCGGTCTTTTTGGGATCCCAGGTCATCGCTGAATATTTCTCATTCCAATAGTATGCGCTTCCTTTATTAACGGCCGCAGATGTCCATCCATTTTCCCATCCTGTCGATCCCTCTGTATAGTGGATCGATAACTGGCTGTTATCGTTCGCTCCATTTTCATACTTGTTTTCACGGACAGACCCATTGTATACATACCATTCTATAGGTCTCCCCTTAGAATCATACTTTTTAGTCTTTGTATACTCACCATTCACCTTAGGGGCATTTCCGTAAAATAAAAGTTTTGTAATCGATGAATTTCTATAAATTGCATTAGAGGCCAGCTCCTCAACAGATGCCGGAAACCGAATCTCATCCAGACAGCTGCAATAAGTAAACGCATTTGTCCCTAATTTTTTGACCTCATCCGGAATAATAAACCTCTCTGTCTGCTGCCCTGCAGCAAAATAGATCAACTCAGTTTTATCTTTATTATACACTACATTGTCCACAGCGGCCAAATTCGGATTTCCCGGAGAAATTGTCAAAGTTTTCAGTTTGGGGCAGTTAAAGAACACACCGCCATCCATTTTCTGGACTTTCTCACCAAAAGATACCCGTTCCAACGAAATACAGCTATTCAGCAGCCCTGAACCAATTGTCTCAATGCTGTTTGGAAAATCCATTTCTTTCAGCCCTGTGCAGTTATAAAATGCAGAATCTCCAATCGCAGTTATTTTATCCGGCAACTTCAGTTCGACGATCTTTGTACAGTACGAAAAAACATAAGCGCCTAAAGATTGCAGGTCATCCCCGAGCTGTACATCTTTTAATTTATCACAATTCTGAAAAGCACTTTCGCCTATTGTCTTCACTTTCCCCGGAACCTCAATAGATGTAAGCGAATCTGCATTGGTAAATACATAGTTCCCTATTGTTTCCAGCGAGCCCGGCAGTTCGATTTCTGCCAGATAGCCCGCCTGATTGAACGCATAATCCTCCAGCGTTTTTACAGAGCCCTTATTCTGCATGTTCAGATCTGCACCTGTCACCTGAGATGAAGCAAAGGCGTATGCCCCAATCACCTCCACGGAACCTGGGACTTCAGCTTTCTCCTTAACCCTGGCCGGATAGCAGATTACCTTGTATGCCTCACCGTCTTTCAACTGCACAAGCATCTTATTTTGTACCTTATAGTTCTTATTGCCATCTGCTACAGTAACCTCCGTGAGCCCGGCCTGATAAAACGGATTTATGCCAATCGAATTCACCGACACCGGCACATCGAAAGAGGCAAGCTTTGAGGCAGACTGAAACGCTTTTTCGCCAATTGTCTCCAGAGATTTCTCCGGCAGAACGACCTCCTCCAGGGAACTACAAGCACCAGAATAATCTCCTCCAAAAGCATTTTGACCAATTGATGTTATCCCCTCGCTGATTACTGCTTTCTTCAAGCCAGAACAACAAGCAAATGTATTATTTGGTATTTGCCCAACAGATTTTGGCACAATCACACTTTCCAGCGCCTGGCACCTATAAAATGCACTTGTCCCCGTAATCTTCACACCTTCTGGAAGATTAATGCTTTTTACTGCTGTGCAATACGCAAATGCACTTCCCCCAATCGTTTTTACTGTATCCGGTATCGTAATCGTCACTGCGTCATTACAGGAAGAAAAGGCGGATGATCCTATGTCCGTCAGTCCTTCCGGCATCACAACCTCTGTCAATGACCTGCAGGATGAAAAAGCAGCGTAACCTATCGTTTTACATTGAGATGGGATATTGGCTGACATTGCGACATTGCACCCATAAAATGCGTAATCAGAAATACTGGTAATCCTGTCGTCAATCGAAATTGTCTGGACATATTGCGCATACCGTCCCCAGGGGGCAGTACTCACTGTATCCGTCGGCACATAGTCATTCCCATAATAATCCTCTTCATGAATCTCGTTTCCAGTCTGATCTATACGATTTTCCCTGGTTGTATTATAGTCAGGCATCGCGCCCTCGCCCGTGAGGGTCAGCTTAAACGGCCTTCCTCCCCGGTCCGCTTCGCTGTTTTTAAGGTCAAATCCATCTTTTGCTTCCTCTCTCGTGAGTTCCCATGTTATATTACTGTTCGGAATCGTTCCCGAGAGAGCTGGCCCAGCCGCTTTACTTACCGTAACTGGGCCAAGCCTCCCGGCCAGCCCGGCCGCTGGCAGCGGCAGCATCTGAAATACCAGCGCAACGGCCAGTACAATGGATAGTTTCTTAAATTTCTTCATATTGATCGCTCCTTTCTCTATCTGATTTGGATATGAAAACTCTGCCATTCATATTCCGTCACGATACTATTATCTCTATTTTACGTGAATCCCCATAAAAAGTCAAACAAAAAGCAGGAAAATAAGCAATATCCGGGGATCTATCTTCCTCCCACCATATTAAAAGCAATATGAACTGCTTGAATCCAACGGAATCCCCCATCCCATAACAAAACGGCGCAGGGACATCTCCCTGCGCCGCTGACCGGTACCTGTCAAAGATACTCTCCGTTATTTCACAGTTACCTTAATCGTCTTCGCGTATCCGTTTCTTGCATAGACATAAATGGTACATTTACCTTTTCCTACCGCCTTGATCTTACCCTTTGCGGATACAGTCGCCACCTTCTTATTGCTGGTCGCGTAGCGGAACTGCTTTGCATGCGCATTGGTAAGCTGCTTCTTCTTTTTGCTTACCAGTACGGTGCTTGCCTTGATCGTCGCGGTCTTTCTTCAGGGCATAAGATTTCTTCTTTACCCTGACGGCCTTTACGTTGGTGAACTTCGTGTTGTTCTTTCCGACGATATGGCCGGTAATGGTCTTTCCTAAGGTTACCTTTTTACCGTTTACCAGCTTATAAGCGAGGACATAGACCTTGTAATTTTTCTTCAGGTTTAATGCTTTTCCGTTTACCATCTTTACCGTTACCTTTGTTGTCTTGCCGCTCTTTATTGCAGTAATGGATTTTGATGTAAACTTCATTCCGCAGTACTGAACATATACGTCATAGCCGTCTGCCCCTGCTACCTTTCCCCATTCAATATTGATCTTTTTGCCGGTCTGGCTGACCTTCAGTTTCGCATTTAAGGACAATGCATTCTTTTCTGCGGTTTCTTTGGAGATCACGGTTTCTTCGGAGACCGCGTCTTCCCCCGGCACAGCCGAGGAATCTGTATTTTGGGGTTCGTTTGCTTTGTCAGGTGTGGCATCCCCTTGATCGGAAGATGGCCCTGGTGTCTCAGCCGGTGTCTCAGTCGGTGTCTCAGCCGGTGTCCCCGCAATATCCCGGTATACAAGTGCGTATGTGGAAAACTTATCTATTCTGAATGTTAAAAGATGTGTTGTTTCATCATAGCTCTCCACATCCAGTGTGTCAACCTTTCCATCAAGGTTCCTCATGATCTGGTAAGTCCTTGTCACTGTGTCATCCGTTTTTCGGAGGCTTTCCGGAACCTCAAAGGTAATTTCGATCTCGGCTGTTGTTTCGGTTATTTCGGTCTTTTTGCCGCCGATCTGTTTCAACAACTGAACTTCAAGGAAGGTTCCCAATGTGTTTGCTCCCAGCTCTTTCTGGATCTCTGCCTTTACAGATGTGTCGGCTGCCACGTTCACATCCCTCAGGCGGAGTATGATTTCTATATTTTCCCCGTTATTCAGCTGTTCTCTTTCCTTTTCAGTCAATGGTACTTTGGTTATTACACCTGTTTTATCTGTAAGAGTGCCTTTACATTCATTTTCAGCATCTTCTTTTACGACAACCGTTCCGCTTCCACCGTCCCCGGTCTTCGGTATTTCTGCCGTTGTTACTTCTCCACAGGTGCAGGTTCCCTTCATTTCGCCCACGGCATCTGCCGTTGCCTCTTTTGTAATTACCCATGTGTAGACGTGCGGATGAGCAGAAGGTTCCGGGGCTGTCTTTGATATTACTAAGGATATCGGAGCCTCTGCCGATTCTTCATTTAAGATCAATGTAATCGTTCCGGTAATACTTCCTTCTGCGTCTTCCGTCGCTTCCGTCTTGGTAAGGTCGCCCACCGTCGCGGTCACATCACTGATCCCCGCTTTACTTAACGCTTCGTCGATCACACTCTGGATACTCTGCTCGGTGGTGTCATTTCCCGCCTTGATTTCTGCCAGTGCGTTCTCTACGATCTTCTTTGCAGCTTCCACTCTTTCCGCATCCGAATCCGCCACAGTAAGCTCTACCACACTACTTGTTACACTTCCTCTTTCATTCGTTATCACACACCGGTATTTGTATCCGTTATAGCTCTTATCTACTGCAGGAATGGTATAGGTGTCTGAAACTGCATTTGTAATATCGCTGAAACCACTTTCCCCGGTTCCATCTTTGTTGACCTGCCATTGGTAAGTAAAAGGTTCTGACATTCCTGTTGCCGTGACAGAAAATGTTACTTCTTCGCCGTTCTTTACAGACTGATTCTCCGGCTGGCCGGTAATCTCCGGTGTTCCATCCGTGATATTATTCTGATATGTACTCCATCCTTCTCCGCTCTTATAAGCATCTGCTTTTCCTGCCGGCACAAGGATTCCTTTTGTACCACCTGCAACACACGGGCAGCTTTCGAAAACGCTGCTGCCGCCAAGCGTCGGCGGCGTATCACTGAGCATTGTCACCTGCTCCAGGCTGCTGCAGCCCTGAAACGCACAATCCCCGATACCAGTCACGTTTTCTTGTATCTCTGCCATAGTTACCATATCTTTAAATGCAGACCTGTATCTTAGCCAGTCGCTCATACCTTCATCCGATTCGATCGTCAGCTTTCCATCAGCATCAAGCGTCCAGCCCGTGCTGACGATACTGTTCGTGTCAACATCCTCCGCAAGCTCCACAAGCTCCGAATTAACAATGTATCCAAAATTCTTCCATGCAACCTCACACAGATAGGTACCTGCCGCCGCTTTTGTAAGTGTATTTGTGATCTGACCCGAAACAGCCTCCTCTTTTGTGACACGTACCACCTTGTACGCCCCCTCTTTAAACGTTAAAGGTTGCATGCCTTCATTAGAATAAAAGGCAGCTGCATACATACCATCTCTTTCCATCGTACTTTTAAATCTGTTATTACCGAGGGAAACCGCAGATACAAAATTTTGATTGTCTATATCATATATAGCAACCGATGCACCCGGATCCGGCGTTTCCGATATTGTGAAATAAAGCGTATCGCCTGCCTGTAGTGTAAATACCGTCATACCATACACCGTCATTGGCGCTCGATCTTGCGTCACATCCTGCTCCGCCGCCCGATACCACTGATAAGCAGCCTCCTCTGCAGGAACAGCATTGACAGAAATCTTCTCCTGTGTCGGCTCTTTCGTAATTCCCGCCATATTCACATAGTACTGACCATCTTTATATGTAAAATATTGGCCTCCCAGGTCACTTCCCAAAAGAAGCGAGGAATAATCTTTATCATCAAGGGATCTGATACGGTCAACTGGTTCGGATTGCCCTGCCAGCATCACATAACTACCACAAGAAACCTTGATTTTCTCACTTGGGTCGGTATTCAGACCCTTCAAATCCAGATTAACAGTATAGTCCACATCCGTTTTGTTTCCCTCGAATTTGGGGCAGCCTGAAAGCTGTAGCACGTTGCCTGCTCCACCATCATCAGCGTAAACACCCATTTTCCCTACACTCTTTATTGTTCCGCCACAAATCTCTGCTTTTATATCTGGGTTCAACAAAGAAATCACACTGTTAACATATGGTGAGTCCGCCGTACATTCCAAACAGCCTCCATACATAATAAAATGACCGTTATCTGCCGGCACTAAAACAGGCTCGTTGGATGTAATGCTTCCTCCTGCCCCACAGTCACTCATACATAAGGTTCCGTTTCCGCCTATATGAAGACTGTCACCGACAAAGGACAGTGTTTTCCCATTCAAACATAAATTCACTCTCTTACCCGTCTGGGTAACCAGTGCTTCGGAAATCGTAATGTTATCGGCCAAATAGTAATTACCCTCCGGAAGAACGTAAGCCTCTTCAAATTCGGTATCTGCGTTGATTGTTACCTCTGTACCATCTATATACAGCTTACCATTCTCGTCGCCCGTAAGCGGAATATACTCAAGAGCATCTTCATTCCCGCACTCCACCGACATATCGTGGGAGTGTGTAAGCCGGGCAGATCGATTCTCCCCCTGTCCCCCTGCCGCAAAAGCAGAAAACGGCAGACCGCCTAAAATCAACAGGGCAGAGCAAAACATGACCGCCCACATACACCACCGTCTCTTTACTGTCTCTTTTTTACATTGACTCTTATTATCCATTTGTATACCTCCTTACCGGAAACAAAGTTGAAGGCACTGCTTCGTCACTCCTGTTTCCTTTTTGTAAATATATTATAGTTTTGAGTCGTATCCTGAATATATCAAAATCAAAAGAAAATATCTACCCATCTGGTACAACCCGCACTTTTGGGGGTACAGATTGCGCTTTCCTTCCAAATTTTTCAATTAACATTTCAATTGAGGTTGCAATTGAGGTTTGTAAAAGTGGACAATTGAGGAGACAAAAAGAAAGCGTGGCAACACAACAGCAATGTAATCAAAATTTCCGGCATATTTCCGGCAGACAGAAAGAATACTGGTATGCGAATACTCCTCCTTTTTTGTACAGTTTTTTCCCAAAAACAAAAAAGAGTGCAAAAAGCACTCCGTTTTTTGGTACTTTTCGCACTACATTTTAACATTTACCGAAAATAATGGTGTAGGTAGTAAACTATTTTCCTGCTTTCACGCCTTATATTTCCTTATATTTTTGTTACTGCATACTGTCAAAGATACTGTGAGTGCTGGGACGTTCCTCATAAGTCCCTTTTTTGCCATAAGTACCAGTAGTATCCGTGGATGCACCACTGCCCGCCAGCGCAATCTCAAACAATTTCTGCTGCATCTTCCCCACCACAGAATCATTTCCCACGAAAACTTTCCGCTGATCAGCCAGATCGGAAGCTTTCATTTTTTCTCCGTCCATGGACAAGAACCCGTCTTCATCTATGTAGATGCCCACATGGCCAAGCTGTTCCTCACAGGACTCCACAAGCCCCATGAGATAAGCAGTGTTGCGCGCTACCGCCTCGCTCTCATCGCTGCTTCCGGCCTTTAAGAGCTCATTATAAGCAGATATGAATGTACCAGCTGCCGCAGCCGCCTGTTCCGGCGCTCCGTCCTCTTTTCTGTGAAACAGCGACTCGTTCCCCCGCTTATTCAGTGCAGTACACGCCTGGTAGAGAGAATCCACACATTTTTCCGTATCTGTTTTCTCCTCCTCATCCGAGGCCCCCATCAACTGTGAGAGGGAAACTTCCCCCTTGCGGTATCCTTTCTTCAGCGACTGAAGCCGCTGATACTTTTCGTAATTGGCCTCTGAGCCAAACATATTTGTATCCAGTGAATGAATCATGTCAATCTCTCCTCCGTCTCATCATTGTTTTCTCCCGCCCATTTTTTATAGCGCCGGGCTGTTGCAAATAATCATTCTGGCTCTTTGCACCTGCCAGTATGATCCACTGTATTATATATCGGCAAAAATCATATATTTTATAGCCCCGCATATTTTATACAAACTTTTGGACATCATCGGCTGACAGATTATATGTCTTCTCAAGGGCATCGCATATCTCCTCGTCACTGCGGCCTAATTCACGGAGAGTATTGACAGTGCCTATGATAATCCCCTCTTCCTTTCCCTGTTTCCGTCCCTCTTCCCAACAGGTCCTTTCATGCAGTTCTTCATCATATTCGGTCAGAAACATAGCTTTCACCTCGCTTCGATGTTTTTTCATAAATTCCCCCAGACATTCCCACTCAAAGGCAGCTTTAACCGCCTCATCCACCGCCTGTTCCACCGACATTCCCGTTTTATAATTCTCCCTCGCCCGCGCGACAAAGTCCGAATACTCCCTTAAGGGCCTGCACTTTGCCATCAAATCTCTGTTATAACCCCTGTTGATATTTAACATCGTGGCTGTCCACTCATAGCCTTCTGCCTTTTCCATAAAAGCATCCGACAATCTCAATTCTGTCCGCTCCCCGCATTCCCTTTGCCCGTTGTAAAACACAACATATCTTGGCACCGGAATTTTTACCAATTTCGTCCCATATAGATCCAGGCCATTTTCTGCTATATACTGCTCATACATCCTGGCAAAATAGGAAAAACCGCGCAGAGGTATATTCGGGTTATAAGTGCTCTGATGCTCGAACAAGTTCATATCCGAAGCCAGTATAAAGGACACGTCATTTTTCATACCCATATAGATCACATCATCCAGGGTCGTAACCCTGATCTCATCCGCATTTTTGTATTCTGACCCCCGCAGCGCATTGTACAGTGACAGTATGTACTCTCTGTTTTCCGCCGCACCAAAGATAAACCGAAATAGACGGTCTTTGTATTCCCTGTTTACAGCAATTTCCCCTTGTGCCGTTCTACTCCTCCCCTTCATCCTTTTCCTCCTATTATAATAAACTTTATCACCAGTTACAACAATAATTTTAAAGGATTTCAAAGAAGAACGCAATTGTTGTATAGACGGATTTTACTGCCGTTCAGACGAAAAAAGTTAACATTAAAAAGATAAAGCGCCGTGAACAAACGGTGCCTTCGCAACGGAACTTTTTATTCAGCCCCGAGCGTCACGCTCCGCGCAAAAAAGGCGCGGCCAGCTGCCGCGCCCTTCCCGGTTCACTCCATCACCCCTCAATGGTGATATACTTATTTTCCTCTATAACAGGTTTCGTCTCCTTTTTCGGAACCTGGAGCATCAGGATACCATTCTCAAATTTCGCTTTAATATCCTCTTCTGTCACCGCATCCCCCACATAGAAACTCCGGCTGCAGGAGCCATAGTAGCGCTCACGGCGGATATATTTTCCGTCTTTGTCCTTCTCATCTTTATCCGTCTTTGTCTGTGCATTTACTGTCAGGTAACCATCTTTAAGCTGTGCACTCACATCCTCTTTTCTGTAGCCCGGCAGATCAATGTCCAGTTCATAACCTGTCTCGGTCTCTCTTATATCCGTCTTCATAGCAGAAGATGTCGGAGCGGAATAACGGGCCAGGCTTCCCATCGGATTTGTAAATCCATCAAAGAAATCATCAAAAAGATTGTCTCCAAAAATACTCGGTAACATCATAAGTCATTCCTCCAATCAAATGTTTTACTAACATTGTTTCCAGGTTCTGATTATGTTATACCACTTGTTAGCACTCTTGTCAAGTGAGTGCTAACAATTTTTTTGAATTTTTTTCTTTTCCCCACTCTGACCGGAAAATCCCCCCTGTCTACTCAAACACATACGATCTCTCGATATACCCGTCCCCGTGTCCTATCTTCCTTGTCAGAAGCATCGGCCCCATGAAATCCTCCACAAATTCCGTCTTTGGCTCCTGATAAATTTCCTTCGGCGTACCTTTCTGCTCCACCCGCCCCTCATTTGTAATAATGATTTCGTCCGCCACCTCGATTGCCTCTTCCTGGTCATGGGTCACAAATATACTTGTGATGCCAACTTTTGTGATCATATTCCTGAGCCAGCTCCGCAGCTCATGGCGCACTTTGGCATCAATAGCGGCAAAGGGCTCATCCAGAAGGAGAAGTTCCGGGTTTGGCGCCAGTGCCCTGGCAAAAGCCACCCGCTGTTTCTGACCGCCAGAGAGCTGGTTGGGATAGCGCTTCTCCAGTCCTTTCAGATCCACCAGCTCAATGAGCTCATTCACTCTCTTTTTTATGTCCTTTTTTGCCCACTTATTTACTTTTAACCCAAAGGCAATGTTGTCATAGACCGTCATATACCGGAACAGGGCGTAGTTCTGGAAGACGAAACCAATTCCTCTTTTGCTGGCCGGAACGTCGTTCATCACCTTATTCCCGATCAGGATATCCCCCGAATCCGCTGTCTCCAGCCCCGCAATCATGCGGAGGATCGTAGTCTTCCCGCTGCCGCTGGGCCCGAGCAGGGCCACTAATTTCCCCTTTTCAATTGTGAAACTGATATTATTTGAGGCGAGGAAATTACAATTGGTGTATGTTTTGTTTACACCCCTCAATTCAACATAATCGTTACTCTCACTCATTCTCAACAGCTCCTTTCCTCTCCAGCACACTTCGTATGACCAGAATGACCACCGCCATAAGCACAAGAATGGCGGAAATAGCAAACGCCCCTGTAAAATTATTCCCCTGATACAACAATTCAATATAGAGCGGCATCGTATTCGTCTTTCCCTGTAGATGCCCGGAGAGCACCGAAACCGCCCCGAACTCACCCATGGCCCTGGCTGTACACAGCACAACGCCGTAGAGGAACGCCCATTTGATATGGGGAAATGTCACCTTGCAAAAAATCGTGGCCCCGCCGGCCCCCATCAGGGCCGCGGCCTCCTCCTCATCCGTCCCATTAGCGTTCAGCACAGGAATAATCTCCCTTGAGATAAAGGGAAATGTGACAAAAATCGTGGCCAGGATAATCCCCGGCAGCGCAAAGATAATCTTGATGCCTGCCCCTTGCAGATAAGGGTACAAAAAGCTCTGCCGCCCAAAGGTCAGAACAAAAATCAGACCCGCGATGATGGGCGATACCGTCAAGGGCAGGTCGATCAACGCCGAAATAACTTTCTTTCCCTTAAACTGAAATCTGGTCAGGCACCATGCGGCAAAAATGCCGAAAACAGTATTGACTAGCACTGTGATCACGGTAACTTCCAGTGTGAGGAAAATCGAGTGCAGTGCATATTTATCCCCCACTGCATTTATAAATTCCCGGATTCCATCGGAAAACGCTGTCACGAGAACGTAGATCAGCGGCAGGATCAACATAACAACCAGAAACAGGCTGCATATCCCGATCAATACCCACTGGAGCGGTCCGAGTTTCTGTTTTTCGCGAATTACCATATTTCATCCTCCTCCCTACGCCACGCCGCCCGCAATCTTTGACGCCCGGCTCTGGATCACTGCATTGATAAACAATATAACAAACGCAGAGACAAGCATGACAAGGGCAATGGATGTGGCGCTGGAATAATCAAATTCCTGCAGTTTTGACATGATCATAAGCGGTGCGATCTCTGTCTTGTACGGTGTATTCCCCGCGATAAACACAACGCTCCCGTACTCCCC
>CANRMO010000037.1 GCA_947631755.1 uncultured Lachnospiraceae bacterium
CGGCTGTCATAATAATGAAAAAACCGGCCGTTATGAGACATGAATCAATGATTTCTGTCTTATAACAGCCGGGATAATGTGCAGAAGATTACTCTGTGTCGGTAAAGAGAATGACCGGTTTATTTAAGCGGTATTGGTAATACTTGATGACATTGCCGCTGTATACCCGGAGTGGGCACCAGTTGCAGAGGTCATAGTCTTTATTATAGGGAAGATGGTAATAAAAGCCATCGGGGGATGTGTCATTTTTGTCATAAGTTAACAGTTCCTTCGCAAACAGCTCCTGTGGCGTCATAACAGTCCTTCCTCCTGTATCAGAAAATCTATAATACTATTATAAGCTCATTTCGCGCAGTTTGCAATAAAAATATTTATTTGCAATGACTTGTAGATTTCCCTGTCTTCTGTTAAACTGAGAAAAAAGAGGAGAAATGGGGGAATTTATGTACTTAGATAAATTTGAGCGGTTTGATGAGATCTATATACAGTGTCATGACAACCCTGATGCGGACGCCATTGCATCCGGGTACGGTTTGTACTGTTATTTCTGCAGCACGGGAAAGAGAGTGCGCTTTTTTTACAGCGGCGAAAATCCCATTACAAAGCCATCTCTGCTGTTGATGATCGAACATCTGCATATCCCGATCGAATATGTGGATAAGCCTATCCGGTGCGGACTGCTTCTGACGGTTGACTGCCAGTATGACGGGGGGAATGTGACTCACATGGAGGCGGAGAGGATCGCCATGATTGATCACCATGCGCGGTGTGTGCCCGCAGATGAATGGTGTCTCTTCCGGGAGGAATACGGCAGCTGCTGTACTGTTGTGTGGGAGCTTTTGCAGGAAAAAGGGTTTGACGTCAACCGGGACACCGAGCTTGCGACGGCACTTTTTTACGGGCTCTACAGCGATACCGGCTGCCTCTCTGAGATCTATCAGCCCATGGACCGGAAACTCAGGGATTATCTGGAGATTGACCGCTCGGTTATGGATGAGCTTGTGAATTCTAATCTGACCAGGCAGGAGCTTCAGATCGCGGGGGAAGCGCTGTCACAATATATGTATGACGAAAATCTGCAGTGCGCGATCATCCGGACAAGGGCCTGTGACCCGAACCTGCTCGGCGTGATCAATGACCTGGCGATCCAGGCAGATACGATTACACTGTCTGTTGTGTACAGTGAGACATCGATCGGCTATAAATTTTCTGTCCGCAGTAATCTGAATGAGGCCAGGGCCAGCGGGGTTGCCCAGTATATCAGTGAGGGGATCGGCACTGGCGGCGGCCACGTAAATAAAGCCGGGGGATTTATTTTAAAAAAGCTGCAGGAAGAAAAATACCCGGGGAAAGATTTTGAGCAGATATTGTGTGACAAAATATGGGAATACAGCCTGCAGGACTGAGGCAGCCCGGAGGAGGTAAGGGTGATGTACAGGGCAATCATTATTTTCCTGCTGTGCGGGACGGTTTTTTTGGCGGCGGCGTGCGGGAAAAAGGATAAGACAGGCAAAGAGAGCGGCCGGGAGCCTGCCCAGACACAGCCGGCAGCCACAGAATCAGCGGTCTCGTCCGGTGCGGCGGCCGGGGACAGCCTGGAGGAGCAGAGCTCTTATTTTGCTGAGCAGATCGCAGCAGGCATGATGGACCGCGTGTGGGAACATTTTACAGAGAGCCTGGCGGGGCAGATGCCCATTGATATCCTGCAGGCATCCTGGGACAGTGTGGTGGCCGGTGCGGCGGGATATCAGGGGGTGGAGAGCGCACAGGGGAGTGAGAGCGGGGGAATGCGGGTTGTTCTCGTCACGCTGCGCTATGCCGGGAATCAGGGCAAAACGATCCGGTTTGTCTACAATGAACAGGGGGAGATCGCCGGTATCTGGTTTGACACTGTTACGCTTGAGAGGGCGGCCACCGGGGAGTCGGTGGCGGCTGTCAGCGACTATGAGGAGACTGAGTTCACGGTCGGAAAAGAGCCCTGGC
The DNA here is from genome assembly GCA_947631755.1 of uncultured Lachnospiraceae bacterium. Taxonomy (GTDB): domain Bacteria; phylum Bacillota; class Clostridia; order Lachnospirales; family Lachnospiraceae; genus Eubacterium_F. The sequence goes on from CANRMO010000037.1 coordinate 1,984, forward strand.
TGCTGAGCGGCAGGCTGACGCTTCCGGTGGGACAGGAGAAGCCTCCGGTTGTCATTTTGCTCGGAGACGGCACGGATGTGGATATGGACGGCACAGTGGGAGCTGCCGGAAACAAGCCGTTAAGAGATCTGGCGCAGGGGCTGGGAGCCCAGGGCATTGCTTCTCTGCGGTATTCCATGCGCGGGTGCGAGTACCGTGACGCTCTTCCGAAAGACAGTGGGATCTATGACCTTTTGCTGGAAGATACCGGCTGCGCTGTGGCCGGGCTGTACAACGATCAGCGGATAGACCGGGAGAGGATTTATATTGCTGCCATGGGAAACAGCGCCGCCTATGTCCCGGCCATGGTGGCGGACAAGCCAAACCGGATCGCGGGAGCTGTCCTGATGGGGGCAAAGCCTGTCTTTTTCAGCCAGACTTTTTATGCGAAAAAAACAGAGGAACAGAAAACAGTTGTCTCTGACCCCAAATATTTTATCGATAAAAATTCCACCTTCCCCCTGCTTCTGATCCAGGGGGAGGCGGATGTTGAGACGGATATGGATGATTTTGAACAGTGGAAGGCGCTGTGGAAAGGGCGCGCCCACACGACATACCGCTCCTTTGATAAACTCAACCACTACCTCATGCCCGCCACAGGGGCCGCGGGCCGGGCTGATTATGACAAAAAGGGATCAGTGAACCCGGCGGTGATCCAGACTATTGCCGGCTGGATACAGGAGCAGCGGTAGAAAAATTCTCAGTCGTTCCTTTTTCCCCGGCACAAATGTTTTTCCAGTTCCACAAGAGGGATTGGCAGAAGGGACAGGACAATGACCATGCCCCACTGCATGGCACTCAGTGTTGTGGTGTGGAAGATATTCTGCAGGGTGGGCAGTGTCATCACGCTGCACTGAAGGAAAATGCAGAACAGTGCGCTGAACAATAGTTTCTTATTTCCCAGTATCCCGATTTCTGTGAGGGAGTGGCTGCTGCGCATGTTGAACGAGTGGATGAGCTGGGACAGCGACAGCACGCCGAAACACATGGTGGAGTTCTAGGCCACTAGGGCCAGGGAGCCGATGAACATGCCCTCTACGATCATCTGGAATACGGTGTCAGCGGTGAACATCCCTTTTCCTGCCGGAACCGGAGGCCTGTGCATAATATCCCGGTCGGGTGGTTCCACTCCCAGGCACAGAGCCGGAAAGGAATCTGTCACCAGGTTGATAAAGAGGAGCTGGACCGGCAGCAGGGGCACGGGCAGCCCGAACAGAATAGCGGCAAAGATTGTCATGATTTCCCCGATGTTGCAGGAGAGGAGGAAATGGATGGCTTTTTTTATGTTGTCGAAAATACCGCGTCCCTCCCTGACCGCGGAGACGATTGTAGAGAAATTGTCATCCATGAGGATCATATCCGCTGCGTGTTTGGCTACGTCCGTTCCGCTCTTCCCCATGGCGCATCCGATATCGGCGGCTTTTAGGGCCGGGGCGTCATTTACGCCGTCTCCGGTCATTGCCACCACATTGCCCCGCTGCTGGTATTGTTTGACAAGGCGGACTTTGTGGGCGGGGGTGACACGGGCAAATATATGGTAGCGGTGCAGGTTTGCGGATAGTTCCTGGTCGGTCAGGCGGTCAATCTCCTGTCCGGTGAGAACTTCGTCTGCGCTGTGGCAGATTCCCAGTTCCTGCCCGATAGCGGCGGCGGTGATCCGGTGGTCGCCGGTGATCATGACAGGGCGGATCCCGGCCCTCTGGCAGCTCTGGACAGCGGCAAATGCCTCTTTCCTTGGCGGATCCATAAGACCCGCAAAGCCGACGAAGATCAATTCTTTTTCCAGAGAGGCGTTTTTGGCAGCAGTGGATTGTGTGCGAAAGGCTACCGCCAGCACCCGCAGGGCCTGGGAGGCGTATTCTTCTGATTCTCTCCGGATAATTTCCCGCATCTCCCTTGTGAGGGGAACCGGTTCCCCGTGGTCGTAGTATTTTGTAGAATCTCTCAGAAGAATTTCCGGGGCGCCTTTTGTGACAGAGAGAAAACCGTCTTTGGAGTTGTGGAGTGTGGTCATTTTTTTGCGCTCTGAGTCAAAGGGGAGTTCGAACACCCGCGGGGACACCGATTGCTCCGACCCACAGTCTACCCCGTAGGATTCCGCGAAGCGGACGAGAGCCTCTTCCATGGGGCCGGACTGGTTGTTGCACAGAACAAAGAGACGCGAGAGAAAGGCCGGGTCACAGCGGCACCAGTGTCTGCGCACAGTCATCTTATTTTCTGTCAGTGTTCCTGTTTTGTCGGAGCAGATGACAGACGCGCTGCCAAGTGTTTCCACAGCCGGGAGATGGCGGATAATGGCATTTTGCTTTGCCATGCGCTCCACGCCGAGGGAGAGCATGATCGTGACCAGAGCGGGAAGGCTCTCAGGAATGGCGGCTACACCGAGGCTGACGGAAGTCATAAACATAGAGAACACCGGCTGGCTGTTTCGGATTCCGAGGAAAAAGACGAGGGCGCAGATGGCCAGAGCCAGCAGGCCCAGCAGTTTTCCGGTCTTATTCAGGCGGCGGGTGAGGGGCGTTTCGGGTGATTCCTCACGGGTCAGCATGCCCGCGATTCTGCCAATCTCTGTGTCCATTCCGGTGGCGGTGACATAGAAAGTGCCCCGGCCGGTTGTGACCATGGTGCCGGAGAACACACAGTTTTTTTGGTCTCCCAGGGGAACGCGGGACGCATGGATGGGATCGGTGGTCTTTTCGATAGAGCCAGTCTCCCCGGTCAGTGCGGACTCTTCCGTCTGGAGATTCTGGCAGGTGAGGAGCCGCCCGTCTGCCGGGATCTGGCACCCGCTCTCCAGGTATACGATATCTCCGGGCACCAGTTCCCGGGAGGGGATCTGCTGTTTTCTGCCCGCGCGCAGTACCGTGCTCTCTGGCGTCTGCATGGAGCGGAGAGCGGAGAGAGAGTGCTCCGCCTTGCGCTCCTGCCAGACCCGTATCACAGCATTTATGAGGACGATGGCGAGGATGATCAGCGGGTCAGTGAGATCCGTGTTACCCTGCATGTAGGAGGCGATAAAAGAGATCAGTGCGGCGGCCAGCAGTGTGAGGATCATAAAGTCCTTAAACTGTGCGATAAACTGTGCAAAGAGCCCTGGGCCTTTCTCTTTCTGAAGTTCGTTGAATCCGGCCTCAGCGCGGATGCTCTGAGCTTCCTCTTCGCTCAGCCCCTGTTCGGGGAGACATTTCGTCCGACGGATCAGTTCGGCGGTGCTGATAGAATACCAAGTCATAGTTAACCTCCATTCCGGCAAAGTAGCCGCAAGAAAAATGTCATAATATGTTACCTGGATTTGTTTCTGTGCATAGTATAAAATAAAAGCAGAGGGGATGCCCCTCTGGCTGAATGCATCAGAATGGGGAATGTATGTTTTTTTTGGTATTGCTGGCGGCATCTGTCAGCCTGGATACTTTCGGGGTCGGCATGGCCTATGCCATGGCAGGGGTGAAGATACCGTGGAATACAAGGTTTTTGATCAGCGGGATCATTTTTGCCCTGACGGCGGCCGCAGTCTTTGCGGGAAGGAGCCTCGGCAACTGGATCCCGGCGTTCTGGTTCCGCCTCGCGGGAGCCGGGATATTACTGTGTATCGGAATCCGGACACTGTGGAATGCGCTGGGTGAAAACCGCACAAAGGATTACGATAAGGATGAATCCTCCTGCATAGAGCCGGCGGAGTGTGTTATGTTATCACTGACGCTGGCGCTGGATTCCATGTGCGCGGGGCTGGGGATCTCAGATACCAGTCTTTTGGCCTATCTGTTTCCTGTGTTTGCCGCCGCTGTCAATCTGGTCTTTCTCTCGCTGGGGACAGTGGCCTGCTGCAATCTGCGCAAAGTCAACGGGTTGGCAGGGTGTGTCCTGGTCATTCTCGCCCTTTTCCGTTTTGTCTGCGGCTAGGGGCGGTAAATTTTGTGAGAAAGAAAAAGAGCAGGAGTGGTATGCCGATGATCAGGATCCATTTCTTATACAGGTTAAAGTAAAAAAAGAATATACCGCGGTACGGGTAAAAGTAAAATCCGAGGCTGGTCAGCAGACTGTTCCAGATCACAATACCGATGGCGGAACAGGCCAGGTAGCTCATCAGCGGCTGCCTCATGGCCCCGGCCACGAACCCGATATAGGTGCGGCACAGCGGGAGAAGCCGGCTGAGAAGGACCGCTCCCCTGCCGTGGTTGCCGAATGTGCGGTAAGAGGCGAGGATGGGCCGTTTCAGGGAGGGGAAACGCCGGATGGCCCGCTCAAGGAGAGGGGAGCCACCGGCGCGGCCGATCCCGTATGTAATAGTGGTCCCGGCCAGTCCGCAAGTGCTGCTGATCAGGACAAGGAGTGGAAAGGACAAGCCGTGACAGGCCCCGACCAGTCCCGCCAGCGGGAGAATGATCTCACTGGACACAGGGAAACAGGCATATTCCAAAAAAATCAAAAAAAACATGGCAGGAAGCCCGTAATCTTCAATGAGCTGATTTATAATGGACATGGGCAGCCTCCTTTATGTACACACAGCGCCACGGGGGATAGTGGTCCGCCCGGGCGGAATAACTGTCCGTGAACAGCGTTTGTTACAGCATATGCACTCAGATTCCGAAGTATTCTTGACAAAGGAACGCTTGCTTGGTATTATAAATAATGTATGCAATTTTTTGAGTGATGGGGGATTGGATGAAACGGTTTTATGTGACAGTTATTTTGCTGTTGTTTTTATCTGTTTCCGTCGGGTATGCCGATGCGCCGAATTGCCATGCGAGGGCCGGGGCGTATCAGATCAGGATAAATAAACAGCAGAACGTGGTGACAATCTACAAGAAGAAAGATGGAAAATACAAACCTTATAAGGCATTTACCTGTTCTACCGGGTATGCCACGCCGACCGGATCGTTTCCGCTGGGGGAGAAGATGCGCTGGCACCAGCTGATGGGGCCGAGCTACGGACAGTATTGCACAAGAGTTTACCGGGGAATTCTGCTTCACTCGGTGTGGTATTACAGCTATTCAAAGGACAGCCAGTCCTGTGTTCAGTACAACCGCCTCGGGACGAAAGCGTCCCACGGCTGTATCCGCCTGACGGTGGCGGACGCCAAATGGATCTACGATAACTGTCCCTCTGGGACAAAAGTTACGATATACAACTCCGCCGACCCTGGGCCGCTGGGAAAGCCAAAGACAGTAAAGGTCAGCGGGTACACCGGCTGGGACCCAACGGATCCGGACAAAAACAATCCGTACATGAAAAAACAGCCGCAGATAGCCGGGGTCAGAACAAAAAAAGTTACCCTGTCCTACGGCTCAAAGAAAAAACTCCATCTTTTGAGAGGAGTTACGGCGAAAAACAGTTTCGGCTCAAAAATGAAGAAAAAACAGATTAAAGTCGATATCCAATACAGAGAGCCGGGGAAAAAAGCGTTTAAGAGAGTGCAGAAGATCAACACGAAAAAGCCGGGCACTTACCGGGTGATCTACCGGGTGACAGACATACTCCGGCACCGCGTGGAGAAAAAACGGATTTTTAAGGTAAAAAAACCTAAAAATAAGAAGAGAACAGAAAAAACGAAGACAGATCCGGCAGGCAGTAAAAAAACAGAACCGCAGGCCCCGGAACCGACGCAGGCCCCGGCAGGGAGTCCAGTCCCGGAGCCGTCGCAGCCGGCAGAGAGCCCGGCCCCGGAGCCGTCACAGGTTCCGGCAGAGAGCCAGCAGCCCAGTCTGTGAGAAAGGAAAAGAAAAGAGGATATAAGAATGAGTCAGAGTTACAATCCAAAAGAAATTGAAAAGAAATGGCAGAAGATCTGGGAGGATGAAAAGGCGTTCCGGGCGACAGACGATTACACAAAGCCCAAATATTACGCTCTGGTAGAATTTCCTTATCCGTCCGGACAGGGGCTTCATGTGGGACATCCCCGCCCCTACACTGCTCTGGACATTGTCGCCAGAAAGAGGAGGATGCAGGGGTACAATGTGCTCTATCCCATGGGATGGGATGCGTTTGGCCTGCCGACGGAAAATTATGCGATCAAAAACAAGATCCATCCGAAGAAAGTCACAGAGCAGAATGTTCACCGTTTCAAGTCACAGCTCCAGGCTCTCGGTTATTCTTTTGACTGGGAGCGCGAGGTGAATACGACGGATCCGGCGTATTATAAATGGACCCAGTGGATTTTTTTACAGCTCTTTAAAAAGGGCCTTGCCTATAAATCCGAGATGCCTATTAACTGGTGTACTTCCTGCAAGTGCGGCCTTGCCAATGAGGAGGTTGTCAACGGCGTCTGTGAGCGCTGCGGCAGTCCGGTTGTCCGAAAGGTAAAGAGCCAGTGGATGTTGAAGATCACGGAGTATGCGGATAAACTGATCGATGACCTGGACGGTCTGGACTACATTGAGAGGGTCAAGGTGTCCCAGAAGAACTGGATCGGCCGCTCCCATGGGGCAGAGGTAGATTTCAGCCTGAAAGGAAAAGAGGAAAAGCTCAGAATATATACGACAAGGCCGGATACATTGTTCGGCGTCACCTACATGGTCGTCTCACCGGAGCATCCCTATCTGGACCTCTATAAAGACGAGATCAGGAACTGGGATGAAGTTCTTGATTACCGTGAAAAAGCGGCCAGAAAGTCCGACTTTGAGCGGACGGAGCTGGTAAAAGATAAGACTGGCGTCCCGGTTAAGGGACTGAGCGCCGTCAACCCGGTGAACGGAAAAGAAATTCCGATCTGGGTTTCTGATTACGTGTTGATGAGTTACGGGACCGGTGCGATCATGGCAGTGCCTGCCCATGATACACGCGACTGGGAATTTGCAAAGAAATTTGATCTCCCGATCATAGAGGTGATCCAGGGAGGTGATGTGGAAAAAGAAGCATTTACGGATGTGGCGACCGGGACACTTGTAAATTCCGGCTTTTTGTCAGGGATGTCTGTGGCCGAGGCAAAACAGGCGATTATTGACTGGCTTGTGAAAGAGGGTGCCGGCACCGCGAACAAGAATTTCAAACCCCGCGACTGGGTATTTTCCAGACAGCGCTATTGGGGTGGGCCGATCCCTATCATAAAATGTGAGACATGCGGCTATGTTCCAGTACCGGAGGAGGAGCTTCCGCTCGAACTGCCAGAAGTCGACAACTATATGCCGACGGATAATGGGGAGTCGCCCATTGCCAATATGCGCTCGTGGGTTGAGACAACGTGCCCCTGCTGTGGTGGAAAAGCGGAGAGGGAGACAGATACTATGCCGCAGTGGGCGGGTTCATCATGGTATTTCCTGCGCTATATTGACCCGGAGAACCCAGACGCCCTCGCAGGAAAAGAGGCACTGGATTACTGGCTGCCGGTTGACTGGTACAACGGGGGAATGGAGCACACAACGCTGCACCTTCTGTACTCCCGTTTCTGGCATAAATTTCTCTATGACCAGGGGGTTGTGCCGACAAAGGAGCCCTATCAGAAGAGGACTTCCCACGGCATGATCCTCGGGGAGAACGGTGAGAAGATGAGCAAGTCCCGGGGCAATGTGGTAAATCCGGATGATATCGTGAGAGATTACGGGGCAGATACGCTCCGCACATACGAGATGTTTATCGGTGCATTTGACGCGGCCGCGGCCTGGTCAGAGGACGGCGTAAAAGGATGCCGCCGTTTCCTGGACCGCGTGTGGAAATTACAGGCTATGGTGACCGGGGAAGAAGGCTATGCAGAAGATTTAGAGACGAAAATGCACCAGACGATCAAGAAAGTCAGCAACGATTATGAGACATTGAAATATAACACGGCCATTGCGGCTATGATGGAACTGATTAACGAATACTATAAAAAGGGCTCCCTGACAAGAGGTGAGTTCCGGACGCTGCTGGTTCTTCTGAATCCGGTGGCCCCTCATATCACCGAAGAACTTTGGGAGATCATGGGATATGGCGGCAGGATATATCAGACGGAATGGCCGGAGTACGACGAGGCAAAGACAGTGGAAAAGGTACAGGAGATCGGCGTCCAGGTCAATGGCAAAGTCCGCGCAACGGCGGCCATAGCGATCGACGCATCCAAAGAGGAGGCCCTGGCGGCGGGCAGGGCGGCTCTTGGAGACAAGATCGCGGATAAACAGATCGTAAAAGAAATTTATGTTCCCGGGCGCATCATTAATATTGTTGTTAAGTAGAGAGAAACGGGCGCAGAGGAACAGACTGTAGGAGAGTGCAAGATGGCAAAAGTGAGTATCATTATTCCTTTTTTTAAGGGGACGGCGTATTTAGAGGATTGTGTGGGCAGCATCGACAGACAGGGGCTGGCCGATTATGAGATCATCATTGTCAATGACAAAGACGGACACGAGGTGCCGGAGACGGTGAGCTCCCACCCCTGTGTCACTGTTTACCGGGCGATCGAAGAACTTCCGGAGGAAGTGATCCGTGAAAATGAAGAGCGGGCGGCTGCCTGGCGGGAACAGCGGATCCATGAGAAAGTTGACCGGCGGATGGCAAAGGCCGAGAAACGCCGGGAGATCGTCGCGGACTATGAGGAGCGCGGGCAGGAATTAAATGTCTATACAGAAGAACAGCTGAATCCGCAGGAAGAGGAACTGATGGATGAATACGAGGAAAAGATGGGCCATGTGTACCCGTTTGGCGTGCCGTTCTGCCGGAATCTCGGACTCAAAAAAGCGACGGGCGAATATGTCTATTTTATCGACTGCGACGATTATCTGATGGAAGACGCGCTGCCCCGTCTGCTGAGACTGGCGGAGGAGAAACAGGCTCTGATCACGACGGGGAATAAATACAGCAGCTGGTTCAAACCGGCCAATTTTGATTTCGAGAAAGCAAAGCAGGAATCATTTGCAGAGGGGATCCGGCCATTGGAGGGTGAGGTTTTAAAAGACCGTTTCCAGGCCCGGATTTCTGTCCAGCATCTCTTGATCCGCCGGGATTTTCTGGAGGAGAACAACATTGAGTTTGACACGGAAACCCGTTTTTACAGCGATATGAGATTCTGTGTCCAGGCTCTTCATATGGCAGGTGGCCGCGCGTGGATCGACGGGGACAGCCTGTATATCTGGCGGCACCGCAACGACCAGATCCATCTGCCCGCCCTCTGCCAGAAAAAGAGGGGAAGCCACAGCACCGAATTTCTGGATTCGTACCATAAATCCCTCGCCTTTGTGAAAGAGGGGGACGGAGATCTCCGCTATGTGCTGGATTATTATATGGTGCACTATTTCTTCGGGCGTTACCCGGCACGAATAAAGCGCGAAAATGTGCCGCTTTATTCGAAAGCGATGCGGGATATGCCGGACTGGAAAGCAATCTGCAGAAATTATTCTGCGGACAATCGGTTTGCCCTGAATTATATACGCAAAGGGAAATACCGGATCGCCAGGCCGGGCTGGAAGTTTGCCCGCTGGCGCAAAAAGAAAAAGGGGTTTTTCGGCAGCCGCATCCAGTGGTACCGCGTTTTGGAACGCCACATTTTCAAGAAGATGTCGATCCGCACGGACTGGGTATTTATTGAGAGCTTTTTTGGGAAAAGCTATTCGGACAGCCCCAAATATCTGTATGAGTATCTGCAGAAGACGAGAGGGGATAAGTATCGGTATATCTGGGTGCTGAATAAAAAATCCCCGGCCCTGGAGAAGACAGGAAAACATACAGTGTGTAAAATGAACAGCCTCCGGTATGTGTACTATGCGTCCCGGTGCGGATACCGCATCTTCAATGTGCGCCAGCCGGCATGGAACAAAAAGCGGGCCGGTGTTGTTTTCCTGGAAACGTGGCACGGCACACCGCTGAAAAAGCTGGCTTTTGACATGGATGACATCACTTCCGCCAGCCAGAACCACAAGACGCTGTTCTATCAGCACAGCAGGGAGTGGAATTACCTGGTGTCGGCAAACCGTTTTTCAACGGATGTATTTGAGCGGGCATTTGTGTATAACCGGGATAAGATACTGGAGTACGGATATCCGAGAAACGATATCCTCTACGCAGAGAATAGAGATGAGATCGCCAGAGAAGTTAAGAAAGAGCTGGGAATCCCGGAGGGAAAGAGAGTTATCCTGTATGCGCCGACCTGGCGGGATAACCAGTTCTATGATAAAGGGAAATACAAATTTACCCTCGCGATGGATCTGGACCGCATGAGGGAAGAATTTGCAGAAGACAGCGTGATCCTGCTCCGCACTCATTATTATATCGCGGATATACTGGACCTGTCCGAATATGAGGGGTTTGTCTACAATGGCAGCCAGTATGAGGATGTATCCCGGCTGTATCTGGCGTCCGACATATGCATTACCGATTACTCTTCCGTATTTTTTGATTACGCAAACCTGAAGCGGCCGATTTTGTTTTTTGTCTATGATTACGAGGAGTATGCCGCAGAGATCCGCGGTCTGTATATTGATATGGAAAAAGAGCTGCCGGGGCCTGTTCTGCACGACAACGACGCATTGATCGAGGCGCTGCACAACATGGATGCGATCACGGAGACATACAAAGCGCGCTATGTGGAATTTTATGACCGGTTCTGCAGTGTGGACGACGGCCATGCCTCGGAGCGCATTATAGAAAAAGTATTTGGTGAGAGGGAAAAGGCGTGAAGATGTAGAAATCCAAAAACAGTGGAAAGGGGCAAATGCTGTGGGCAAATGGCTCTATAGGACTGCAAAAAAAGCAGTGGTACTCATTTACCGCCTGATGTGCCTGATTTTTCCGGTAAAAGAAAACCGGGTTGTGTTTGACAGCAGCCTTGGGAAGAGTTATGCAGGAAATCCAAGGCATATCTATGAGTACCTGGTCTCGCACGGGTATGATATGAAATGGGACTGTATCTGGTTTTATGAGGTGGAAAAATATAGTATCCCAGGGATGAGCCGGCAGGTTCAGTACGGCCGCATGCGGTATCTGTATTATATGGCGACGGCTAAAGTGTGGGTGTTTGACAGCCGTCAGCCAGAGTTCCTTGTGCGCCGCCACGGGACCTATTATATCCAGACGTGGCACGGCACCCCGCTAAAGAAACTGGCGCTAGATATGGACGATGTATTCATGGTGGGCGAGAGTGATATCGATACCTACAAAGAGCATTTTGCGCGGAATGTACATACATGGGACTATCTCATTTCGCAGAACCCATTTTCCAGTGTGACATTCCAGCGGGCCTTTGATTTTCATAAAGAGATGCTGGAGATCGGATATCCCCGCAATGATATTCTCTTCCGGGAAAATACAGAGGAAGACAACATCCGTTACCGGAGGAATCTGGGACTGCCCCTTGATAAAAAGATCATACTGTACGCCCCGACGTTCCGGGACGATGAATTTTCCGATGATGAGAAATACGAGTTCCAGCCGCAGATTTCTTTTGACAAACTGCAGGAAGAGCTCGGGGATAAGTATGTGATGATCGTCAAGTACCATTATCTGATTATGGACGCGGTGGACTGGTCGCCATATAAAGGGTTTATCTATCACTTTGACCAGAGCAGGGACATAGCGGAGCTGTTTCTTGTGTCGGACATTCTGATCACCGATTATTCCTCCGTCATGTTTGATTACAGCATATTGAGGCGGCCTATGTTTTTCTACGCCTACGATTTTTATAAATATAAAAATGAGCTGAGGGGATTTTATTTCAGCTACCGCAAGGAGATGCCAGGGCCGATCTCCACGACGACAGAGGAGCTGGTTCATGATATTCTGAATTATGATCCGGAGGAATACAGGGAGCGCTATGAGGCGTTTCACGATAAGTATAATTCAGTGGACGACGGGAATGCGGCTGGGCGTGTATTGGAGCTGATTGATTCACTGATACCGTCCAGACAGCCAAATGTATATTATGAATCCGAATAGAATAGGAGAGGATTAGTATGAAAACAATAGCGAGCTTTACTGTAAACCATAAACGTCTGCTCCCCGGTGTGTATGTGAGCCGGAAAGACAATACCGGCCACGATACGGTGACGACATTTGACATCCGGATGACGCGGCCGAATTATGAACCGGTTATGAATACTGCGGAGGTCCACACGATTGAACATCTGGGGGCCACCTTTCTGAGAAATCATGAAAAATGGGGCAGTAAGATTATTTATTTCGGCCCTATGGGCTGCCGGACAGGATTTTATCTGATTGTCGCCGGAGATTATGGGTCAGAGGATATCGTGCAGCTTCTGAGGGAGATGTTTAAATTTATCAGCCAGTTCCAGGGCGAGGTGCCGGGGGCGACGCCGGATGCCTGTGGAAATTATCTGGACATGAATCTCCCCATGGCAAAATATCTGGCGGAGAGATATCTGGACTACGTGCTGACCGGCATCACGCCTGACCGTCTGAAATATTGAAAATGGCCGGCAGTATATTTTTTCTGATTCCTGCATAGGTATAATAGAAAAGAGAAAAAGGACGCTTGTTCAAAAGGCAGGGATGAGGATGATAGAATGGGATAACCGTATGCAGAATACACGCGCTGTGGAAATTTTGAAAACGGTTATCCCTTTTTTTGATGTGTCCCCCGGGGAGTCGATTGATCTGGAGGGGGCACTGGAGGCGGTCCGGCCCTTTACAGCCGGCCGGGAGCGCCGCATCGTAGACATGATCTTACAGTTTGCCCAGATGAAGCGGATGATGGAGATGGTACAGGTTGTGCAGGCCATGCAGGCGATGCAGGAGTTCCAGGAAGTTCCCCCCGAATATTCTGCCGGATCCCCGCAGGACCCGGAACAGGACAATTCTGACGGCGGCGGTGGAAGTGATGGGAGCGATGGCAGCGGTGGCAGCGATGGCAGTGGCAGCAGTACCGACAGTACCGGTGGGGATACCGGGGCCGCCACAGGAGGATTCCAGCCGGGTATGATGGAACTTCTGAAAACTATGCTGCCCCCCGGCCAGCAGGAAAACTTTGAGATGATGTCGTCCATGATGTCCATGATGTCGGGGAGTGAACAGGCAGAGAGTGGAGGAGACAATGAGCCAGTCGATCTTTGAACAGTATGAGATCTTTAAGACTATGCATCCGATGAAAGTGCAAATCATGAAAGAACTGGCGGAAAATATGAAAGGGAAACAGATGAAAGACGCGGCGCCTTATATCATGGGTGCGACAAATCGCTTAAAGCAGAATAATCTCTCGTTTACTCCTGAGGAGACCGCAGTTTTGATTGAGATTCTCTCCCAGGGA